>JBKPJW010000584.1:0-3294 GCA_046730875.1 Actinomycetota bacterium
CCGCTAACCCGCGTCGATTGCTCCGTAGGCGCCCTTTTGGACCCTCAAAACGGCACCTACGGAGCAGCCGACGCTCCTCGCCCCTAAGTACGCCCTCTCTATCACCACTTATTCCTGCCCACTTTTCCCGCCGACAGAACGGAACCCCATGAAGACCCTTTACACAGCCGAGGCCCTGGCATCCGGCGACGGCCGCGACGGCACCGCGGTCAGCAACGACGGCAAACTCAGCGTCATGCTCGCCAGCCCGGTGGAACTTGGCGGCGACGGCGCGGGAACCAACCCCGAGCAACTCTTCGCCGCCGGCTATGCCGCGTGCTTCCACTCCGCACTGCGCCTGGTAGGGCGCAAGGAGCGGGCCGACCTGACAGACTCCGCGGTCGCCGCCAGGATCCACCTCGGCGCCCTAGACGGCGGAGCCGGCTTCGGCATCGCCGCCGAACTCGAGATCGCGCTGCCCGCCCTGGACCGGGAGACCGCCGAGGCCCTCGTAGCCAAAGCCCACCAGGTCTGCCCCTACTCCAACGCCACCCGCGGCAATATCACCGTCGACATCAAGATCCTGGAGGTCGCCGCATGAGCGCCAACACTCTCACCCTTCCCGCCACCACCCGCGAGATCCAGCTGGCGTCCCGCCCGCACGGCCGTCCGGTTCCGGCGAACTTCCGGCTCGCCCAGTCGCCGCTGCCCGAGCTGCAGGACGGTCAGGTTCTGGTCCGCAACCTCTACATCTCGGTGGACCCGTACATGCGCGGCCGCATGAATGACGTCAAGTCCTACTCCGCGCCTTTTGCGCTGGATGCGGCACTGGACGGCGGCGCCGTCGGCGAAGTCATTGCGTCCCGGGCCGAAGGACGCGCCGTCGGCGACACGGTGGTGCACAGCCTGGGCTGGCGCGAGTACGCCGTCCTCGACGCGGCAGCCACCACGCCGGCACGCACCGACCTTGCCCCCGCATCCGCATTCCTCGGTGCCCTCGGCATGACCGGCCTTACGGCCTACGCGGGGCTGCTTAAGGTCGCGGAATTCAAGCCCGGCGACGCCGTGTTCGTCTCCGGCGCCGCCGGTGCGGTCGGCTCGCTCGTGGGGCAGATCGCCAAGGCCATGGGCGCATCCCGGGTGATCGGCAGCGCGGGCTCCCCGGAAAAGGTGGCACGGCTGCTTGAACTCGGCTTTGATGCCGCGTTCAACTACCACGACGGCCCGGTTGCCGAACAGCTCGCCGCTGCCGCAGGGGAGCGCGGGATCGACGTCTACTTCGACAACGTCGGCGGCGAACATCTCGAAGCCGCGCTGTCCGCGCTCACGGTCGGTGGCAGGGTGGCCATGTGCGGGGCCATCTCGCAGTACAACTCCACCGAGCCGACGCCGGCGCCGCGGAACCTCATGCTCACGATCGGCAAGCAGCTGACGCTCAAAGGCTTCCTGGTCAGCGGGTACTGGCAGCACATGGCCGAGTTCGTCGAAGCCATGGCCGGCTGGCTGGCCGACGGAACGGTCCGCTACGACGAGACCGTGGTGGACGGCCTGGAGAATGCCCCGCAGGCCTTCATGGACCTGCTCGACGGCGCCAACACCGGAAAGATGCTCGTCCGGCTCTAGCCCGGAGGCGGACCCCGCGCCGTCGGCGGCCCGGGCCGGCAGCGGGGTCCGGCTACCGCTAGGTAACAAGTTCTCAACAATCTGGGAAATCGCTGGAAAGTCCGCTATGTGGACGTGTCGCAGGACACTAAAGTGGGCTACATCAGTGCGCCTCGGCGCAGTGCTGCGAATCCATCAATGAAAACAGAATTCAGCGGAACACCGCGGACAGACACTCATTGAGCTCCCGTCGTAGCGCCTACTCTTTCTTCCTGGAGGAACATTGAAGAACTCCCTGCGTGCCACCCTCAAGCGCGGATCAATGGCCGGGGTCGCCACCGCGGGCGCGGCTGCACTCCTGCTGACCGGCTGCGGGGCCGCCCCGGAGGCCAGCACCGCCACCAACACCGCCAGCACCTACACGGGCTGCATCGTGTCCGACTCGGGTGGATTCGACGACCAGTCGTTCAACCAGTCCTCCTACGAAGGTCTGAAGAAGGCCGAGAAGGATCTCGGCATCAAGACCAACGAGGCCGAATCCAAGACCAATAACGACTTCGAGCCGAACCTGCGCGCCATGGTCGCCGCCGGCTGCAACCTGACCGTCACGGTCGGCTTCCTGCTCGGTGACGCGACCAAGACTCAGGCCGAGGCCAACCCGAACAGCCACTTCGCCATCATCGACTTCGGCTACGAAACCCCGATTGCCAACGTCAAGCCGATCATCTACGACACCGCCCAGGCCGCATTCCTGGCCGGCTACCTCGCGGCAGGCACCAGCAAGACCGAAACGGTCGCCACCTTCGGCGGCATCAAGATCCCCACGGTCACCATCTTCATGGACGGGTTCGCCGACGGCGTGAAGTACTACAACGAGCAGAAGGGCAAGAACGTCAAGGTTCTTGGCTGGGACAAGGCCAAGCAGGACGGATCCTTCACCGGCGACTTCGAAAAGCAGGACAAGGGCAAGCAGTTCACCCAGAACTTCCTGGACCAGGGAGCGGACATCGTCATGCCCGTCGCCGGTCCGGTCGGCAAGGGTGCGGGCGCGGCCCTGATGGAAGCCAAGGCGGCAGGCAAGGACGTCAAACTGATCTGGGTTGACTCCGACGGCTACCTCACGGCACCGGATTACAAAGACATCATGCTCTCCTCCGTCATGAAGCTGATGGGCGAGGCCGTCGAGACGGTGGTCAAGCAGGACAAGGACGGCCAGTTCACCAACGCGCCGTACATCGGCACCCTCGCGAACGACGGAGTCCAGCTGGCTCCGTTCCACGACCTGGACGCCCAGGTCCCGGCCGAGCTGAAGACCGAGCTGGACCAGATCAAGAAGGACATTGCCGACGGCAAGCTGAAGGTTGAATCCGCAGCAAGCCCCAAGTCCTAACGTCCTCCGCTAAGCGCCACGGCCCGTCCGGTCACCACCGCACGGGCTGTGGCGCTTTTCGTTGCGCGTGCCCGCTGTGCCTCACACCACAGGCACTATGCTGGTGCTGCAGCCCCCACTTCGCGTCCGGACCAAGCCCTCCGGGCAACTCGAGATTGGTTAGAGTTTTGAAACTTGAACTCAAGGGGATTACCAAACGCTTCGGCTCCCTGGTAGCCAACGATCACATCGATGTGGTTGTTGAACCCGGGCAGATTCACTGTCTGCTCGGCGAGAACGGCGCTGGCAAGTCCACGCTGATGAACGTCCTCTACGGACTGTAC
>JBKPJW010000585.1:0-3821 GCA_046730875.1 Actinomycetota bacterium
CCTGAGAACCCCAGATAAGGACCTGTTGTGAAAATCATTGCCGCTGACGTCTTCGTGACCAGCCCCTCCCGGAACTTCGTGACCCTGCGGATCACCACGGAGGACGGTGTGACCGGGATCGGCGACGCGACCCTGAACGGCCGCGAGCTCGCGGTCGCGGCGTACCTGAAGGAGCACGTCGCGCAGCTGCTGATCGGCAAGGACCCGCACCGGATCGAGGACACCTGGCAGTTCCTCTACCGCTCCTCCTACTGGCGCCGCGGCCCGGTCACGATGGCCGCGATCGCCGCGGTGGACATGGCGCTGTGGGACATCAAGGGCAAACTCGCCGGGATGCCGGTCTACCAGCTCCTGGGCGGGGCGTCCCGGAACGGGCTGCGCGCCTACGGCCACGCCTCCGGCGCGGACCTGCCCTCGCTCTTCGACTCGGTCCGGGAACACCTGGAACTCGGGTACAAGTCGATCCGGATCCAGACCGCGGTCCCCGGGATCAAGGCCGTCTACGGCGTCGCGGCCCAGGCCCAGGCCTCCGGTGAGCGCTATGACTACGAACCGGCCGGGCGCGGGGCGTTCCCGCAGGAAGAGGACTGGGACACCCGCGCCTACCTCCGGCACCTGCCCACCGTGTTCGAGGCGGTCCGGAACGAGTTCGGCCCGGAGATCCCGCTGCTGCACGACGGGCACCACCGGATGACCCCGATCCAGGCCGCGAAGCTGGGCAAGGCGCTGGAACCCTATGACCTGTTCTGGCTCGAGGACTGCACCCCGGCCGAAAACCAGGAGGCCCTGCGCCTGGTCCGGGCGCACACCACCACCCCGCTGGCGATCGGGGAGATCTTCAACACCGTCTATGACTACCAGGCCCTGATCAAGGAACAGCTGATCGACTACGTCAGGGCCGCGTCCACCCACTTCGGCGGGATCTCCCCGCTGAAGAAGGTCATGGACTACGCCGCGCAGTACCAGATCAAATCCGGCTTCCACGGCCCCACCGACATCTCCCCGGTCGGCTTCGCCGCCCAGCTGCACGTGGGCCTGGCGATCCACAACTACGGCATCCAGGAATACATGCAGCACTCGGACAAAACCAACGAGGTCTTCGAACAATCCATGACGTTCGTCGACGGCTACCTCCACCCCGGCGACAAACCCGGCATCGGCGTGGAATTCAACGAGGAAGCCGCCGCGGCCTTCCCGTACCAGCAGGCCTACCTGCCCTACAACCGCCTCGTCGACGGCACCGTCCATGACTGGTAACCAGACCATGACCGGCGAACGAGCCGTGACTGATAATCAGACGCGCCCCGTGCAGTCGCCGGCGCCGCGCATTGTGGTGATGGGTGTTTCCGGCTGCGGCAAGACCACCATCGGCGATCTCGTGGCCCGCGAACTCGGCGTCCGCTTCCTCGACGGCGACTCACTCCACCCGGTGGAGAACGTCGCCAAGATGGCAGCCGGAACGCCGCTGACGGACGAGGACCGCTGGCCCTGGCTCGCCACCGTGGGCGCCGAACTGGCCGCCGCGGGGCCTGCCGGCCTGGTCCTGGCCTGCTCTGCGCTCAAGCGCGGCTACCGCGACGCCATCCGCGCCCAGGCGCCGGAAACCGTCTTCCTGCACCTGCACGGCAGCAGGGAGGTCCTCGGCGGCAGAATCGAAGGACGCTCCGGCCACTTCATGCCCGCCGCACTGCTCGAATCCCAGCTCGCCACGCTTGAGCCGCTCGAAGCGGACGAAGCCGGAACCGTCGTGGACATCGCCGGCCCGGTGGAGCGCGTCGTCGCCGCCGCCCTCGCCGGCGTCGCGGACCAGTCTGAAGCTGCGGCACCGGCCGCCGGTGCGGCGGACGCCGCCGGGAGGTTCGTCGTCGACCTTCAGGCTGCGCCGTTCAACCTCGACGACGACGCCATCGCGTGGGTGGATTCCACCATCGCCTCCATGTCGCTCGAGCAGAAGATCGGGCAGCTGTTCATCAACCACAACAACGACTACTCGCCGGAATACCTCGACGGCGTGCTGGAGCAGTATCACGTGGGCGGCATGCGGTACCGGCCGGGACCGTCGGCCGACGTGCAGGAACACATCCGCTACGCGCAGTCCAAGACCAGGATTCCGCTGCTGATCGCCTCGAACCCGGAAATGGGCGGCGCCGGCAGTTGCGACGACGGAACGTTCGTCTCGACGCACCTGCAGGCGGGCTCGCACCCGGACAAGGACATCGCCCGGCAGATGGGGCGGGTGGCCGGGGTGGAAACCGCGGCGCTCGGCTGCAACTGGGCCTTCGCGCCGATCGTGGACATCCACTACAACTGGCGGAACACGGTCATCTCCACCCGGGCCTTCGGCAATACTCCGGAGATCGTGGTGGAACGGGCCAAGGAGTACTTCGACGGCATCAGCGAATCACCCACCGTGTGCGCCATGAAGCACTTCCCTGGTGACGGCATGGATGAACGTGACCAGCACGTCGTCACCTCCTACAACACCCTCGGCTACGAGGAGTGGAACCGGACCTACGGGCACGTGTACCGGGAGATGATCGGCCACGGCGTGCAGTCCATCATGGTCGGGCACATCGGCGCGCCGGACCTGTCGCGGCATTTCCGGCCCGGGCTGGCTGATGCGGATGTCCTGCCGGCCACGTTATCCGCCGAACTCCTCCAGGACCTGCTCCGCGGCGAGCTCGGCTTCAACGGGCTGATCCTCACCGATGCGTCCCAGATGATTGGCCTGACCCAGGCCAAGAAGCGCAGCGAACTTGTTCCGGCCACCATCGCGGCCGGTTGCGACATGTTCCTGTTCTTCCGCAATCCGGCCGAAGACTTCGGATACATGCTGGACGGCTACAAGTCCGGGGTCATCACGGACGCGCGGCTGAATGACGCCCTGCGGCGGATCCTGGGGCTGAAGGCGACGCTCGGACTGCACAAGGCCGCCCGGGAATCCCTGGTCCCGCCGGTCGAGGCGCTGCAGCTGATCGGCAGCGAGGCCCACCGGGCGGTTGCCGCACGGATCGCGGACAAGACCGTCACCCTGGTCAAGGACACGGCCGGCAACCTGCCCATCATGCCCGAGACGCACAAACGCATCCGCCTCTACGGCATCTCGGGCGGCGCGGACTTCACCCGGGCGGACCCGCTGGCTTACCTGGACGTTGTCCGGGACGAGCTCGAAAAAGCCGGTTTTGAAGTCCATGTCTTCAAGACGGCCGCGCAGCGCGAGGCCGCGGGGGAGACGGGGGTGAACTTCATGTCTGTCATCTCCGAGGAAGCCACGGCGGACTATGCGCAGAAGTACGATGCTGCGTTCGTGTTCGCCAACGTGAAAGGCTTCGCCCAGGAAGCGGCGATCCGGATCAAATGGTCGACGCCGATGGCGGCCGAGATTCCCTGGTACGCCACGGAGGTTCCCACCGTGTTCGTTTCGCTCAACCAGCCCAACCACCTGATTGACGTGCCGATGGTGAAGACTGCTATCCACGCCCACGCGGGCACGCCGGAGGCCATCCGGGCCGCGATCGAGAAGATCCAGGGAAAATCGGAGTTCCAGGGCACGTTCAACGAGAACGTGTTCTGCGACTCCTTCGACACCCGGCTCTGACACGGCGGCTCCGGGCCCGCTAACCCGGCCCCGGTGCCGGTTCGACCCGGCCCCGGTGCCGTTCGGCGCGGCGGTTTAGGCTGCACGCTACGGTTTCGGGCCGGCGCTACGCGGATTCCCGCAGCGCCGGCCCGGGGACCGCCGCGCGGATCCGAAAGCGCCGCGAAAACCCCTCCCGCGGCGCCTCACGCAGGCGTAGCGTGGGGCCATGGACAAGACCGGA
>JBKPJW010000586.1:0-4576 GCA_046730875.1 Actinomycetota bacterium
CTGCGCAGCAGTTCCCGCTCGGCCGGTTCGAGATAGCCCCGGATGCCTTTGAGCCCGTACTTGAATGCTTTAGCCACGTTTTCCCTTGCCCTTGCCGGAACCGCTTTCGTTGCCGCCGGTCGCTTTTTCCACCGTCGCCCAGAGCCCGTAGCCGTGCATGGCCACGGCGTGCTGCTCCACCTGCTCCTTGCTGCCGTGCGCCACGATGGAGCGGCCCTTCTTGTGGACCTCCATCATGAGCTTGTTGGCCTTGGTCTCCGAGTAGCCGAAATAACTACGGAATACGTAGCTGACATAGCTCATCAGATTCACGGGATCGTTCCAGATCACGAGGTTCCAGGGGATGTCCGGGGCGGTCAGGACGTCAACGGACGCCGCTGTTCCGGTCTGGGTACTCTCCCGTGTGTCCGGGCCGAGCGCAACGCTGAGGGTCATCTGTCCATTCTATGGGGATGCACACTAGAGTGAATTCGTGAGTACCTCAGCTGGCTGGGACCGTCCGCGCACGTCCCTGTACACCGACCATTACGAGTTGACGATGCTGCAGGGTGCTCTGCAGTCTGGCGCGGCCCACCGGAAATCGATCTTCGAGGCCTTCGCCCGGAGGCTTCCGGACGGGCGCCGCTACGGCATCGTGGCCGGGACCGGCCGCCTGCTGGAGGGCATCGCGAACTTCCGCTTCGGCGAGCCGGAACTGGACTACCTGCGCCGCACCAAGGTGGTCAACGACCAGACGCTGGACTATCTGGCCGGCTACAGCTTCTCCGGCGACATCTGGGGCTACCCGGAAGGTGAGGCGTACTTCCCGAATTCCCCCGTGCTGATCGTGGAGTCCACGTTCGCCGAGGCCTGCATCCTGGAGACGTACGTGCTCTCCGTGCTCAACCACGACTGTGCGATCGCCTCGGCCGCCTCGCGGATGATCTCCGCGGCCGGAACCCGCCCGTGCATAGAGATGGGGTCGCGCCGGACGCACGAGGAAGCGGCGGCCGCCGCCGCCCGTGCCGCAGTCATTGCCGGCTTCGACAGCACCTCCAACCTGGAGGCCGGGTTGCGCTACGGGCTGAAGACGGTGGGCACGGCCGCCCATTCCTTCACCCTCCTGCATGACACCGAGCGTGAGGCCTTCGAGGCCCAGATTGCCGCCTTCGGGCCGGACACTTCGCTCCTGGTGGACACGTACGACGTCGAAACGGCCGTCCGCACCGCCGTCGATCTCGCCGGGGACAAGCTGGGCGCCGTCCGGCTGGACTCCGGCGACCTGGTGGCCCAGGCCCAGTGGGTCCGGCAGCTGCTGGACGACCTCGGCAACGACCACACCAAGATCGTGGTGACCTCCGACCTCGACGAATTCGCCATCGCGTCGCTGCAGTCCGCCCCGGTGGACTCCTATGGCGTCGGCACTTCTCTGGTGACCGGGTCCGGGGCGCCGACGGCGAGCATGGTCTACAAGCTCGTCAGCCGCACCGATGACGAGGGCGAGTTCGTCTCGGTCGCCAAAGCGGCCAAGAACAAGGCCAGCAAGGGCGGGCGCAAGTACGCCCTGCGCAAGCTCAACGAGCGCGGGACCGCCACCCAGGAGATCGTCGGCGTCGGCCGTCACCCGGAGGACGACGGCAACGACCGCCCGCTGCTGCAGCAGTTCGTCAAGAACGGCGAGCTCCTGCCCGGATGGACCGGGCCCGAGGGGGTCCTGCGTGCCCGCCGGCGCCACGCGGAGACCATGAAGGAGCTTCCCGCGGTGGTCAACCGGCTGCAGCGCGGCGAGGCTGCCATCCCCACCATCTACGAGGAGGACTGAATGTCCCGCGCCCTGATCATCGTTGACGTCCAGAACGATTTCTGTGAGGGAGGAGCCCTGCCCGTGGCCGGCGGGGCGGATCTCGCCAGCGAGATCAGCGAGTACGTTGACGCCCACCACAACCAGTTCGACCACGTCCTGGCCACCCAGGACTGGCACATCGACCCCGGCACGCATTTCTCGGACGATCCTGATTTCGTGGACAGCTGGCCGCCGCACTGCGTGGCAGGCACCCGCGGGGCCGAACTGCATCCCGACCTGGATCCCGAATACATCCAGGCGTACTTCCGCAAGGGCCAGTTCGCCGCGGCGTACTCCGCCTTTGAAGGGCTCCTGGCCCCGGAGGACGACGTACCCACCGGGGACCGGAAGCCCGGCGCCATGCCTGTTTCCGGAACGGAGGACGCAGCCAGCACTTTCGCGGGCAGTGATTTCGCCGTGGGCGAGGATGCGATCGGACTGGACGACTGGCTGCAAAGCCACGACGTCGAGGACATCGTGGTGGTGGGCATCGCCACGGACTACTGCGTCAAGGCCACCGCACTGGATGCCGTCCAGGCCGGCTACTCCGTTACGGTGCTGCGCGGTTTGACGGTGGGAATCGCCGACGACCTCGATGATGCCGTGGCCGAGATGGAGCTCGGCGGCGTCGATGTCCTCTGAGCCCGCCAGCGCGCTGAGCCCGCCGGCGCTCCGGGCCCGGAAGCCGGAGGGCCCCCAACGGCAGGCGGGAAAATCCCCGCCGCCGCAGTAGACTCGAAATTCTTGCCATCTCGTCTGACCCGTAGAACCCCGGAGTACACCATGAAGAAGACCCTGACCGTTCTGATTGCCGCCGGAGCGCTGCTCGGCGCCGCCGGCTGCTCGTCCACCCCGCAGCTGACCAACGAGGAAACCTGCGCCAGGGTCAAAACCGTGGTTTCCGCCCAGTCGGCCACTTCCGACAAGGCCGGCATGACCCGGGTCGCCAACCAGCTCCGGCCCATCAAGGCCAACGCTTCCGAGGACCTCCGGGCTCCGCTGCAGACCATCATCGAATACTTCGACGAGTCGGCCAAGGCCGCCCCGGACGCCGCCAAGCTCGAGGGCATGAAGGACGACTACACTGCGGCAGGCCAGACATACGGCCAGGTCTGCGGGACCGGCCAGTAACCGAACCGCGACAAACACAGCACAGCAGCAGAGGGACCCGGCGCTTGGCCAGGTCCCTCTGCTGTTGCGTACTTACTGCTGTTGCGTACTTTTGAGACGGGCTACTTCCGCCCGATGAACCAGTCCTGGAGCTTCCGCAGGCGGGTCTGCAGCTGCTCCTCGTTGGCCTGCGCGACGGGCGGGCCGCCGCAGACGGTCCGGAGTTTGGTGTGGACCACGCCGTGCGGGGTGCCGGTGCGGGCAGACCACGCCGCGACATTCTTGGCCAGCTCCGAGCGCAGGTCCATGAGCATCCGGTGGTCGGGAACTGCCGGGCCCGCCGCCGGTTCGGCTTCCGCCTGCGGGGAGCGCCGGTTCTTCCGGTTCAGCTGTTCGTGCTGGCGCTGGCGCAGCAGCGTGCCGACCTGTTCGGCGTCGAGCAGGCCGGGGATGCCGAGGAAGTCGAGCTCGTCCTCCGAGCCCACCTCGCCGCCGGTGCCGAACTCGCCGCCGTCGAAGAGCACGCGGTCAAAGGACGCCTGGGAGTCGAGCGCCTCGAACTTGCCCTTCATCAGGGAGTCGGAGGCCTTCTCCTCGCGGTTCGCCTCGTCCAGGAGCGAGTCCTCGGGATTGAACAGGCCGTCGCCGTCCTCCTTGTCCGGGCGGTCCAGGGCGTGGTCGCGCTCGGCCTCCATGGAGTTGGCCAGCGCCATCAGCTGCGGCACCGAGGGCAGGAAGACCGACGCCGTCTCCCCGCGCTTGCGGGCACGCACGAAGCGGCCCACGGCCTGGGCGAAGAACAGCGGTGTGGAGGTCGAGGTCGCGTAGACGCCGACGGACAGCCGAGGGACGTCGACGCCTTCGGACACCATGCGCACAGCCACCATCCAGCGTTTCTCGCTGGCGGTGAACTCCTCGATCTTGCTGGAGGCCTTGGCGTCGTCCGAGAGGATGACGGTGGGCGATTCGCCGGTGATCCTCTTCAGCTGGCCGGCGTAAGCGCGGGCGTCCTCGTGGTCGGTGGCGATGACCAGGCCGCCGGCGTCCGGGACGGAGCGCCGGACCTCGCTGAGGCGCTTGTCGGCACCGGCAAGGACCGCGGGGATCCATTCGCCGGCCGGGTTCAGTGCCGTCCGCCAGGCCTGCGAGGTGATGTCCTTCGTGACAGCCGCTTCGCCGAGGGAGGCGGCCATTTCATCGCCGGCACTGGTGCGCCAGCGCATTTGGCCGGAGTACGCCATGAACATGACCGGGCGGACCACGTGGTCCCGGAGCGCCTTGCCGTAGCCGTAGGTGTAGTCGGCCTTGGAGCGCCGGATCCCGTCACGGTCCTCGGCATACTCCACGAACGGGATGGGCGAGGTGTCGGAGCGGAACGGAGTCCCCGTCAGGGACAGCCGGCGCGCCGCAGGGTCGAATGCCTCGCGGAGCCCGTCGCCCCAGGACAGCCCCTCGCCGCCGTGGTGGATTTCGTCCAGGATGACCAGGGTGCGGGCGGCTTCGGTCTTGGCCCGGTGCAGCATGGGCTTGCTGGCCACCTGGGCGTAGGTGACGGCGACGCCGATGAACCCGCGGCCGTGCTGACCGTCGGCGTTCTTGAAGTTCGGGTCGATCGCGATGCCCACCTTGGCGGCGGCATCGGCC
>JBKPJW010000587.1:0-4919 GCA_046730875.1 Actinomycetota bacterium
GGTTCCAAGCCGGATTTCCAGCGGTTCCTCCACGGCAAGGACGTCCTCCCGGTGCCTGACCGGGAATTCGAGGGCTTGCGGCGACCCGTCCAGAACGATTTTGTGCACCTTACGGCGCTGTGTCACACGGCCCATCCGCTACTCCTAAACCACATACTGCGCTGTTGTTGTTTGGTTCGATCGGTTCGATTGGTTCCATCATCGCAAGTGCCTGATTCCGAAGCCAGCGCAGCCGGCGGGCTGGGCAGCGCGGGTTGGCCGGAAGACTCAGCCCAGGAGGGCACTCCAGTCCACCGGCCCGTCGCTGGCCTTCGTCTTCCTGGCGGTCCGCTTCACCGCCGGCTTTGGCGCCGGGGCCGCCGTCGGGTCCGGGAGCGGCGGACTCCACGGCAGCGCGAAGGCGGGGACAAGTTCCCCCAGCTGCACACCGTGGGGCGGGACCACCAGCACGCCGTCGGCGGCGGCGAGACCGCGCATCATTCCCGGACCGGTGTGCTGTGCCGGCGACGCCATGCCATAGAGCAGCCGGAAGGGCATGAGCCTTGTCCGCCCGGGATCCGGGTCAATCGTCGAGCCGCACGGCACCTCACTCAGCGGGGGGATCGGCCTGTGGCCCAGGGCGGCGAGGAGCGGGCCGCCGATGGTGGACAGTGCCATCATGGCCGCAAGCGGGTTTCCTGGCAGGCCGAGGATGTACCTGCCGTCCGGCAGCTCCGCCAGCACAGCGGGGTGGCCCGGCCGCATCGCTATCCCGTCGATCAGCAGGCGCCCGCCCAGCTCCGCGACGGAGCGCCGGAGGTGGTCCGTGCCGGAGCGTCCCGTGCCCCCGGTGGTGATGACGACGTCGGCGGGCAAGCTTTCATCGGCAGGACCGGCAACCGGAGCGGACAATCCCCCGGATGGATCCCAGCCCGGCCCGCCGCCCGCGGCGAGGGGCTCGCCGTCTTCCAGCGCGGCCAGCCATTCGGCGTAGCTATCGCCGATTTTCACCTCTTCGGCGCAGATACCGCCTAGCATCCCCACCACGGCTGCCAGTTGCGGGCCGAAGGTGTCGCGGACCTGTCCTGGTGCCGGCATCCCGGACAGCACCACCTCGGAGCCGGTGAAGACAAGCCGCACCACCGCCTTGCCGAGCACGGGAAGGGCGTCGCTTCCGGCCAGCGCGGCGAGGGCCAGGTGAGCGGGGTTCAGCACCGTGCCCTGTTTGATCAGGACCTCCCCCGCCGCTGCTTCCTCCCCGGCCTTCCGGATATGAGCGCCGTTGGGCGGGTCCCCCGGTTTCGCGGTGCCGCCCAGCTTGAGGACGGGCAGGCCGTCCTCGTCGGCGTCAATGATGCCGCTTTCGCTGCGCAGCACCGCCTTGGTCCCGTCCGGGATGAGGCCGCCGGTGACTATGGGGCTTGCCTGATGCGGAGCCAGCCGTTGGTTGGGTTCGGCCAGGATCCAGGGACCGCTGCCGTTGACGGCCCAGCCGTCCATGGCAGAGGACGCGTAATGGGGCATGTCCTGCAGGGCGACCACGTCTGCCGCCAACGTCCGGCCCAGCGCCTGCCGGAGCGGGACGGGGGCAGCGGGAATGGGAGTGGCACAGTCGAAGGCCAACTGCCGGGCTTCCTGCCACGTGTGCGCCAGGTGCCGGTGCTGGGCGTCCGCGGCACCCTCATCGGCTGCATTCTCGTCCGCAGTTTCCTGGCTCGCGGTTTCCAAGCTCGCAGTTTCCTGATCAGCATTGTCCTGATCCGGAGCATTCTGACTTGCAGGGTCCTGATCCGCAGCGACTCGAGAACCCAATGGGCCGTCCAGGCGGGTGTCTCCGGGTCCGCCCCCGATGCCGTTCCCCAAGTGTTCCCCGAGGTCCTCCCTCTGGTGTTCCCCGCGGGAGGCGGAGGGTCCGCTGCCGTCCGGGCCCTCCGGCGTCATGCCCCGGAAGCTTCGGCGGCCGCGTAGTCCTTCGCGAGCCGGCGTGCCACGGCCATCGCGGCCTCCATGGAGCCGGCGTCCGTGGCCTGCCCGGAGCCCGAGGCCAGCCCAGCCGCAAAGCCGGCAATAAACGTGGTCAGTGGCGCTGCCGGGCGCACCACGGAATGGGCGGCCACCCCTGCCAGGGCAAGGACCTCGTTCACGTCAATCTCAACGTCTTCCAACTCCAGGGCCTGGAGCAGGGCACGGCACCAGTCTTCCAGCGTTTCATCCTGGCTTTTCACCGTTTGCCTCCATGGTCGAGTTCAACTGCGGGGTTCCGGACCGGACCCCGGACCGGGGTCTGGAGTCCTGCTGGACACCCCTAATGCGGATGCGTCTTCCCAGGTATCAACATCATCCGTGGAACCGGAGGGAACGCGAACTTCCCGCACGTCCAGCCTAGCAAGAAGGGCGAAGACCGACGCGTTTTCCAGACTGCCGCGACGCCCGGCGTCGGCCACGCTTCGTTGTAGCGCGGCCGTGCCATAAAAGCCGGCGAGCGGCTGCTTCCGGCCGTCGGCCGAGACCGCCATGACGCCGTCGCCCCCCTCCTGCTCCTGCTCTCCCGCACTGATAGTCGAAGCTGCCAGCGAGTCGGCCAGTGCGCGGACCGCCGCGGCCGAGCGCGGCATGTCACAGGCAAGGACAAGGGTGTACGGCGGCAAGGCACCCTCGTGCCGGCCGGCATGATCGGCCGCCAGCGCGTTCACTCCCGCGGCGATGGCGGCCGCCGGTCCCGCGAAGGGCGGGTCTTCCCGGCAGGTCAGAACGCCGGGCGGCAGGTCTCCAGGGTCAGGACCGACGACGACGATGCGCACTGCAGCGCCCGCGGCGCTCAGTGACCGTTCAAGGAGGGTGGCGCCGTCGACGACCAGCCGGGACTTAGGCACGCCGCCCAGGCGGGACGACCGTCCCCCGGCAAGAATGATGGCATTGAATTCCACCGGTTCAGCCTAGCGCGACGCAGGCCGCCGGCGGATCACACGGAATACAGGCGCCGGCGGCAGTTCAGGCCGCCCATTCCAGCCGCCATTTCAGGCCGCAGTTCGGGCCGCAGTTCAGGCGGCAGTTCAGGCGGCCGATTCAGGCAGCAGGAAGGGATCCCAGGCCGGCGTCGGCTTCTCAAGTTCCTTGATCTGCCAGATGGCGCCCTTCGGCGGACCCGGGACAAAACCGATCTTCCAGCCCATCTCCGCCGGTGTGTGGTCGCCCTTGGCGTTATTGCAGCGCAGGCAGGCCGCGACGAGGTTCTCCCAGGAGTCGGCGCCGCCCCGGGATTTCGGGTGGACGTGGTCGATGGTGTGAGCAGCCTTGCCGCAGTAGGCGCAACGGTGACCGTCGCGACGGAGCACCCCGCGGCGGCTCACCGCAGTCATCGTGTTATATCTCGGCCGGATGTAACGGTTCAGCAGGATCACGGATGGGCGGCCCATAATATCCTGGGGGCCGACCACGGGGTCGTCCCCTTCAGCCACCACGCTGGCCTTGCCCGTCAGGACAAGGACGAGCGCCCGGCGGAAGGTCACTACCGCCAGTGGTTCATATCCAGCATTCAGAACGAGAGTGCGCATCCGCATACCTCTTCACGGCCGCACCCGCCAGCGGCACGAGGGCCGGCTGCCCTCTGCATGGTCGGGCTATGGATCGACAAGACAAGAGTAAACACCCAAGTGCCCGATCACCGAATTTTTTTCACCCGCACAGTTCGCCGGCCGGAAAGTTCATTGCGCGGCAACGCAAAAGACCCCCGCCACAAGGCGGGGGTCTTTTGAAAGCGCTGGGGGCTGTTGCCTAGGCGCCGACGCGGATGAAGACCGGGCCGGAGCCGACGTTTGCGCTGTACAGTGCGGTGGTGCCGCCGTTCCAGCCGCCGTGGACTGCCATGCCGTTGCCGACGTAAACGGCGATGTGGGCCATGCCGACGCCGCCGTTCTTGTAATAGGCGAGGTCACCCGGGCGTGCTTCGGCGGCGCTCACGGTGCGGCCGAGGGACAGGTAACCTGCCGGCCAGCCGTGGAAGTGGATGCCGGCCGCGGCCAGGGCGTTGGAGGCGAGGCGAGTGCAGTCCTGCGCCACGCCGATCTGTGCGTAGGCGGCAGCGGCGATGGTGGCGCCCGCTCCGCTTGCAACAGCGGCGGGGGCCTGGGCAGCGGCGCCGCCGCCGACGCCAGCCTGCGAGCCGACGTTGGAGGAGTCCTGGACCTTCACGACGGGCTTGGGAGCCTCGACGACGGGAGCCGGCGTGGTGGTCACGGCGGGCTTCTCGTAGGAGATCGCGATGGTGGACGCGGCCGAAATCGTGGTCGGAGCAACTGCCGACTGGACTTCGAGGGCCGACGCGGAGGTGGATTCGCGCTGAACGTTGGTCTCAGCAGCGTTGGCTGCGATTCCGCTGGTCAGAACCAGACCGGAAGCTGCGGCGATGACCGCGGCCTGACGGCCCATGCCGCCGGCGTTGTCGCCGACAGCCTTGGCAATAACAGCCAGCGAGTTGGTCTTGGTGACCTCGGCGCGGTGCCGTGCAATGGTTGCACGAGTAGTCATTAAGTTCTCTCTTTCGTGTTCCTTGGACCGGCGCTTTCGGGCACGGTCTGAGGACGCTCCGGCATCTTGGGGGTACGCCGGATCGTCCCGAAATGGGTTACTTAGCGAAGGGTGTACTGCGAAGACGCGCCAAAAGCGGAAACTGCATGCTGTCCGGGCTCGGTAGAGAATGAGCCAGCGGAAAGTGATCCACTCCGGACGCCGGCAAGGGCGTCCCGTGATATGGATGTCGGCGAGCTCATAAGAGCTTCACCGGTGCGCATGCGCGCGGCAGTGTGGCGTGAAGACACGAAAGTAGCCTCTCCCAATGCCTACGAGGTGAGCTGTCGGATTCGGATGGGAGTCACCCGGCCGCGCTGCTTCCTGGGAAGCTTTGCGACTTAACCCCAAGGCCTTCTTTCGAAGGCCAAAAT
>JBKPJW010000588.1:0-5099 GCA_046730875.1 Actinomycetota bacterium
GACCCTGAACAGCCCGCAGACCGGAACAACCAGCCCAGCAAACGTCGTCCTTCTTCCGCAGAATTCCACTACCGCGCCGTCCTCTTCTGCAGCACCGACGCCCGGTACTACAGCCGCTGAGGACCGAAGCCCGGCTTCGACGCCGAGTCCCGCCAGCGACGTCGGGAGCAACAACAATTCCGTCGCAACCAGCCCGCCAGCCACGGACGACCGGTCCACGCACCTGTCCCCCGCTCCAACGCCTGCACCCGCCGCCGAACCCGGCGACGATCACGGCGGCCACGGCGAACTTGAACCCGGGGACGATCACGGCGGCCACGGCCAGCTCGAGCCCGGCGACGACAAGCACTCAGGAAGCGACGACTGAGGGGGCATTTACTACGCACGAAGTCCGTTGCCGCTGCTATGTTTGGCTCCCCTTCTCATCTGCCCCGGAGTGCCCTCTCTGTCACCGCAGGTGGCACACCGGCGCCACTGCATTTATCGGGTGGCTATCCGGTCAGCGTTGTTGGTCATGCGTTCGAGGACACTTACCGCCATGGCGTACTCATCCGCTCCAATGCCGGCCGTGAGCTCCCGACGGGTAGCTTCCACCAGCCGGGATGCCTGCGAATGCAACGCGTAACCGGACGCGGTCAGGGCCAGGCGACCATCCAGCAGGAACACGAGCTCCCGCCGAACCAGCGCGGCCAAGTCCCGCTCCTGCCCGCCATCGCCCGCGTTAAAGGGGCGCAAAATATCGAGTATTTCCGCCGGGGTAGCGGCACCGGAGCTCAACGTGTTGAGGACTTGCCACTGCCTCCTGGACAGGTGCACGCTGGCCAGCGTGGAATCGAGTTGCGCCTCCAGCGACGCGTCCAGGCGCTTGACCCAGTATCCGATAGGCCTGTTCACCCTGCCATCGTCGCAGGAGCCTCATGCCCGGGCAAGGTCCGCGGCCAAGCCGGGGACCGCTTGCCGGGCCGATGCCGCGGGCTCCAGAGGCCGACGGCGGGAACCATGCCGGCCCTAGCCGCGAGCCGCCGCTGCACGCCAAGGTGTCAGGGCTGCGCCCGTACCTTTTGCAGATAGGCCAACAGCCCGGCCAGCTGGTCCGGTGACCAGGGCAGACCGGCGCTGAGCGCGGTGCTGTTCTCCGCCCACATCGAACTGGCAGCGGTCTTTGTTTGTTCGCCGGAATGGAACATGGATCCAATTTCGTCCCAGGACCTGGCCCATTCCCGGACGGCAGGATCGGAAACCGGCGTCCCGTCCCCGACGTATCTGAGGCCTTCATCGACCAGCGCGGCCCACTGCACCTTGGCGGCCTCGATGCGGTCGCTGCCGAGTTCGGCTCTGCGATCGGCCAGCTGTCGGAGCTGTTCCGGCGTGAAGTGGTTCTCTAGCACGGTCATCTTCTCCAACGTTGACATGAAGTGTTCCGCGGCGGGCATGGCCGTCCCGACGGAGTGAGACCCGACGGAGTGAGAAAGATCAAGGCGTGAGAGCAGGTCCCGGATCCGGTCCTGGACAGCCTGTACCTGCTGTGCCTGCCGGTTCAGGTGCAGCAATTGCCGTTCCAGGAGCTCGCGCAGCGAGGCAAGGTCATCGGCAGAGGTTCCAAGCGCTGCGCCAATGTCGGCCAGCGGGAATCCGAGCATCTGCAGCGCCCGGATCCGGTATAGCCTCCGCACGTCCTGCCCGGCGTAGCGGCGGTGGCCGGCGGGCGTCCGCTCGCCTGGCGAGAGCAGTCCGATCTCGTCGTAATGATGCAGTGCACGGACCGTGATGCCACACGCCTTGGCGAGCTCGCCGATGCTCCACTGACCTGCGGCGCCGCTCGCCTCGTTCATAGGGACGTTCATAGGGACAACGGTAGATCCTCACGCCGCGTGAGGATCAATGCCCTTGCCCCCAGCCATAGATGGACCGATGTCCGATCACCCAGCCCCGCCGGCGTCGGCCAGCCGGTTGTTAAGCCGGTCCACCTCGTCGAGCACCTCGGTCGCCGCCCAGGCGCGGCTTCGCTTGGACTGGGTGACGGGGGCGATGACCCCGGCGTTGGAGAGCCGCTGCAGCGCGGCGTAGACGGAACTTTCGGCGACGCCTGCAACGTGGGCAGCGCTGTGGGCCTCGAACACGGGCCGCTCCAGCAGCCAGGGAATGATCTTCTCGTCCGCGGATCCCCTGCGCGGCCGGGCCAGCTCCATCCACATGGCCGGCAAGGCATCGAGTGCCGCCACGGATTCCCGGGCGGCGTTTGAGGCGCGGACCGCGGAACGGGCCAGGTAGAGCACGAACGGGTCAGCATCGCCTGACCGGTAATTGTTGACGAGGCGGAAATAGGTGTCGACATCGGCGACCATGGCCGACGCGATCGGGGTGACCGTGTTCCTGGTGAGCCCGCGACGCCGGGAAATCGCACCGATCAGGGCCCTCCCGATTCGGCCGTTCCCGTCCGTAAACGGGTGGATGGATTCGAAGTGGGCGTGCGCGATCGCCGCCTGCGCCATGATGGGCACGTCCCGGCGGTTGCAAAAAACCATCAGGTCCTCCATCAGCCCCGGCACGAGCTCCGGCGGGGGCGGGACGTGGATGGCGCCGCGCGGTGAATAGTCACTGCCCCCGATCCAGTTCTGAACGCTCCTGAGCCTGCCGGCGTGGGGACCGTCCATCGGGTCGTCTTTCATCAGGGTGCGGTGGGCGCCCAGCATCGCCTCCAGCCGGATCTCCCCCGTTCGCCCGGCGTCGTCGATCATCCCTTGCACGGCTTCGGCTGCAGCCACCATGGAGCGGGCGTCATCACTGGCCTTGAGACCGATCATGGCCCGGGCGTAGTCGTCACGGTTGGCGTTGACGTGCTCTATTTTGGAGGAGGAGACAGCCTCGCTGCGGAGCAGGAACCCGCTAATGGCGGTCATGCGGGTGCCGGCCGTGACGTCAAGGGACGCTATGGCGACGGCAGCCTCCTCTAGGGCGACGATGGTTTCCCGGCCGGGATCGAACCAGCTCCCGGCGATCAGCGGTGGCAGCGAGACTACAACTTCGGAAAATTCGCGGTCTTCCCGTGGCGGGCGTCCGGAGGACTTCCAGGGCATGGTCTTGCTCTCGTGCGCGGCCCAGCCGGTCATAAGATCCTCCGAAAATCTAAATAGTTCGTCTGCTATTTAGATTTTATGGCCTAAACCTTAATAAGGCACTACCTAGTCGGCCTTGCCGACCTTTGCCCGTATCCGGTGATTCAGGAAGGTCAGCCGGCTCCTGATGTTCCCGTCGGGTCCCGCCGCGCTCTGCGAACCTGCCAGATGATCACGCCAATCACCGTCATCAGGCCAACGGCCACTGCGATGTCCCGACCTACCGCTTGGGCCACAGCTTCATACGAATTACCGGCCACGTACCCCAACACGACAAACCCCACACCCCAAACAATGGCGCCGGAGACGTTGAAGGTGAGAAAACGCAGATAGGGCATCCGGGCGGACCCGGCCAGGGCGGGCATGACCGCCCGAAAGAACGCGACAAAGCGCCCCAGGAAGACGGCCGGCCCTCCCCTGCCGCGGAGGAATTCCTGCGCCTCACCCAGTCTTTTTCGTTTCTTGCGAAAAACCCGCAACTCAAGGAACCTGGGGCCGAGGTGCTTGCCGATTTCGTACCCCACGGAATCTCCGGCGGCGGCAGCAGCAACAACCACGGCCACCATCAGTCCCAGCTGCACGTTTCCGCGGCTGGCGACCACTCCGCCCAACACGGCAGCCGTCTCACCCGGGATGACGAACCCCACGAACAGCGCGTCCTCGGCAAAGACGAGGCACGCCACGATCACGTACGCCAGGGCGGGCGGGACGTTCAGGATATTTTCGACGAACTGAGTCATTGTGGCCCTGCCTTCAGTACGACCTGCGCCGATACCGTGTCACCGGCCATGGCTGCCTAGGGCTGCAGGACGTCCCTGATTCCCGGCGGCGTAGCTTCCTGTATTACCCAGCGGTTGCCGTCAGGGTCACTGAAGTAGGCGAACGCGATTCCACCCATGTCCTGGACCTGGCTGATCTCCGCTCCCCGGTGCAGGAGCTCTGCCCGTACCGACGCCATCTCCGGGACCACCAGTTGCAAGCCTTCCAGGCTGCCTGGCGGCATGCTGGTCATTCCAGTCCCGATCACTATGGAGGCGGCGGAGCCGGGTGGCGTGAGCTGGACGACCCGCATGCCCGGTATGTATTCCACGTCGTGGTCTAAGACAAAACCGAGTTGGTCTGTGTAAAACGACTTGGCCCTGTCCACATCGGTGACGGGTACTTGAACGACCTCCAGGCGCATTTCCATGCGCCTCAGAGTACTCCGGTTTCCTCGGGTGCGAGGACGGCGGAGAAATGCAGCCCAATCCCTACGGGGCCGGACGCTCGGCGACGTGCAGCGACCTGCGAACTCGTGCGGGGTGGGTCTATTCTTAGCGTTGAAGACCAGTTGTCCGGTTCAGTGTGCACCGGATTCTGCCGTACGGGGATGATGGGATCTGAGGCTCGAAAATGGACGTTGCACACGCCGCACGGATGTCAGCCCAGATTCACCGAGGTGCGGCGCATGGCTGATTCCGGCGCGCTGTCCTGGGCTGGTACGGACGGCATTGATCTGTGCTCGCCCTTCCTGGACCAGCTGCCCATCAGCGGCGCTGCGGTCTCCATGTTCGGCGGTGCCGCCTCCGAGACTCTGGTCTGTGCGAGCGATGCGGTGGCGGCCCGGCTTGATGAGCTGCAGTTCGATCTCGGCGAAGGCCCGCGTTGGGAGGCTCTTCGCAGGCGGCTCCCCATCCTGGTCCCCGACGTGCGGTATCCCCATCCGTACTCGTGGCCGGTCTTTAGCAAGGCACTGCTGGAGACAGAAGTTGCCGCGATTTTCGTCTTCCCGCTGACGTTGGGCGCTTTGGATCTTGGAGTCGTAGAACTTCACCACACAGAGCGGGGCGGTCTGAGCTACGCCGACTCCGCGAAGGCCGGAGTGCTCGCCAGCCAAACGGCATGGCATCTGCTGCGCAGAGTCCTCGCTGTCCATTCGCCTGATACAGATCCGTCTGTGGACGCACCTCTGATGTCCAGGCGCGAAATCCATCAGGCTACCGG
>JBKPJW010000589.1:0-1136 GCA_046730875.1 Actinomycetota bacterium
CAGCTCAAGTCGGCGATGGCCTCCGGGTCAGTGTCCCGGGTAGCTCGTGGAATCTATGCCTTGCCAGGTGCTGACCCGCAGCTGATCTCTATACGCTCGCTTCCGGCAGAGCCGGCCTGCATCACCGCGGCCCTGTTCAACGGGCTATGGGTACTCGAGGCCCCGTCCGAGCCGCATGTAGCCCTCACCCATAGCCGGAGCTACCAGGGCTTCGTCTGCCACAGGTCGTCCCGCCCGCCTACGCTCGTGGACACAGTCATCCAGTGCCTGCGCTGCTTGCCTGAACCGGATGGGTTGATCATTGCCGAGTCCGCTGTCGTGCTCAAGGGGCTCCCGCTGGGATCTCTGCGCCGGCGGCTCGATGGCCGGAACGACTCCCGGGAGCGCCGGATCGTGTCGGCGATAGTCCCGCAGTCGCAGTCACCTATCGAGTGCCTGGCCCGGTTTCTTCTCCGGCGTGCCGGATTCCATGTCGAGTCGCAGGTCAACGTTCCGGGCCTGGGACACCTGGATCTGATGGTCGACGGCCGTCTCGGCATAGAAGCTGATGGAGCCGGGTTTCACATGGACAAGACGAGCTTCGAGGAAGACCGGCGACGTTGGAACGTCACAACGCGCCGCGGGATCCCAACCTTAGTGGTGACCTATCCGTTGTTGAGGGATCATCCTGAGGATTTCATCTCTATGGTCCGGGAAACGCTGACGAGGCTCTCCGCTGCCGCTTAGGGTCGGGCGCGATTCTGTCTTTTCTCCTACATTTCTCTGCGCCCGGCCGCCACTGGACATGTCCACTGCACATTCGATTCACCACTGGACATGTCCCCGCGCTGGCCGCTGCCGATGGGCACGATGCCAAGATGCCCTTAGCTAACAATCAGGGGAGGTCATGTCCAACGGTTGTGGAGGGGACGGGTGAGGATGTCCATTGTTTGCAGGCCGGCGAGGGCATGTCCATTGGGTGCCGACGGGGTGCGCGCGGGCGGCTGGGCATGTTCGTGGCTGGTGAGCTGGGGTGGGCATGTCCATTGGGTGCCGACGGGGTGCGCGCGGGCGGCTGGGCATGTTCGTGGCTGGTGAGCTGGGGTGGGCATGTCCATTGGTGGCCGAGGGGGTGTGCGGCCAGGACATCCCGAGCC
>JBKPJW010000590.1:0-14065 GCA_046730875.1 Actinomycetota bacterium
TGCCGGATCCGGTCCAGGCGGGACGCGACGGCGGGCAGGAGGGTGAGGGTGGAGGCCAGGACGAAGCCGAACTGCGGCGGGATCCTGCGTGCGGCAAGGGCGGAAAGAAGGTCCGGAACGCTGACGGTGAAGGAGAACAGCAGGAAGACCAGGACGCAGGCGGAGGTCCGTGTGCCGAGCTCCAGGGCGAATGCCAGGCCTTCGGCCGTGACCCGGGCGGGACCCCACTGGGCCAGGACGGTATGGCCTTCCGGGAAAAAGAGACCGTGCAGCACCAGCAGGGACAGGCAGAGGGGTGCCAGGATGACCGACGCCGCGGGAAGGACCCGCCCCGCAACACCACCGCGCACCGCAAGGACCGTCGCGGCGAGTGCCACTGCAACGGACAGCGGCCAGCTTGCCGCCGCCGTGGTCACGACGGCAGCGCAGGCGGCTGCGGCCAACGCGGTGAGGGGGTGCAGACGGGTTGTCACAAGGTCACACAGTCATAGTCGAGGTATCAGTCACACTCACACTCACACTCACCGTCACAGGTGTCAGTCGTCCCGGGTATCCCGTGCCGACGTGGCCGCCGTGGCCGACGGCGCCTTGCCGGCGAGTACCCGGAAGCGCCGAACGAAGGGAAACTGGAAGGTGGCACGGCGAGGCAGGGCGTAGGCCAGCAGCGCCGCGATGGTGAAGACGATCGCCTTGTCCATGGGGTCGGAGATCAGTGCCTGCTTGGTGATGGCGGCGAGGAGGGTGTCCCCCATGGCGCGGAAGGCGCTGACGATCGCCCCGGTGCCAAGGCCTGAGGTGCCGCCGAAAACGAACGCGGCGATCGGGGCGGAGACGACGCCGGCCAGGATGCCGGTGACGAAGCCGGCGGCGGGGGCGAGGTAGAAGCGGCGGAACAGGCCACTGCGGGCGGCCACACCGGCGAGGAAGCCGATGAGGGCAGCCCCGGCGGCGAACGGCAGAACCGTCGGATTGAAGAAGGACCAGACGATGCTGCTCAGCGCGCCCGTGGCGGCACCGGCGGCGGGGCCGGCGAGAACCGCGATCAGGACGGTGCCGATCGCGTCGATGTAGAACGGCAGGCCGCTGCTGCCCATGAGCTGTCCGAGAACCACGTTCAGGACCAGGGCCACGGGGATCAGGACCAGGGTGGAGGTGGGAAGGACCGGCAGGACTGCGACAATCAGCAGCACCGCGCCAAGGAGGAACCCGCCGAGGGCCACCAGGGCCGAGAAACTGGCCGGGCCGTTGGCGATGTCCGCGGGCTGGGTCAGCACCAGGAAGATGTAGGTGGCGGCGATCGCGGCCGCCCCTGCTATTTCGAGCAGGCGGCGGCTGCGGCCAGCCGCCTGTCCAGGGGCAGTGACGGTAAGGGCTGGCTGTGACATGAGGGTCCTTCGGCTGGGTGCGACAACGTCCGCCTCATGTCACCTCGGCGCAGCTACCATCCTAGCGATCCGGCGCCACGCCCGGAAACGCTGCGGGCGCCTCCAACTCACGGTGCCTCCAGCTCACGCTGTCGGTGACTTGGGGGCCGGCGATTTGGCGGTCGGCGATTTGATGCCCACCGCACGGGCGAGGGCACCGACTGAGGAAATGATCTCGTCGAAGCACTGAACGGGGTTGTTGTCCGAGACAATCCTGGCGTTCGGCGGCAGTCCCCACAGCCCGCGGAAGTCGGCCACCGTGGTGCCGATCAGCAGCGGCGAGTCTGTTTCGACGTCGACCGTGGCCAGCCGGGTGGTGAACGGAGTGCGTCCGGCGGCAGCGCAGGCCGCGAAGGCGTCGTGCACGTGCGCCACATAGCCCTGATCGTAGAGCCGGTGGAATTCCATGTAGAAGCGCAGGGCGTCGGACAGGCAGGCGATGAGCGGGTTCCCGGACTGGCTGCGCTGGCCCTCGGGCTGTTCCGGGAGGACGAGCTCCGGCTCCGGCACGCCGGAAGCCTCGCCCAGGCGGCGCAGGTGTTCCGGGCGCATCTCGATCCGCTCGGTGGCTTCCAGCGGACAGAGGACCGGAAGTTTGTCCACGGGCAGTCCGCGGTAGGCGGCAAACACCTCCTTGGCGGCATGGGGGTCCACCGAGGTGTTCCACTCGGCCGTCGGCGTCGTGTTGCCCTGGTAATAGAAGCTGCCGCCCATAATGACGAGCCCTTTGAGCAGTCGGGGCAGTTCCGGTTCGCGGCGCAGGGCGAGTGCGAAGTTGGTCAGCGGGCCGGTGATCAGCCCGGTGAGCTCCCCCGGATGCGCCCGCGCCTCCTCCACCCAGACGTCGACGGCGTGCCGCGCCGAAATCTGCCGGGCGGGCGGCGGCAGCTCGGCGTAGCCGATCCCCTGCGGCCCGTGGGTCTCCTCAGTGGTGACGAGTGGGATCTCCAGCGGGACCTCGGCCCCGATGGCCACCTCGATGCCCTCGCGGCCGCATAGCTCCAGCAGGGCAAGGCTGTTCAGCGCCACTTGCCGGGCACCGATGTTTCCGGCAGTGCACGTGATCGCCTGGAGGCGGACCTCGGGCCTGGACAGCAGGTACACGATGGCGAGGGCGTCGTCGATCCCGGTGTCGACATCCATCAGGATCGAGTGCGGGACGTCGGTGCCCGCCGCGGGGATGCTCACAGCCGGACCGCCCGGAACTGGACCATTCAGAACAGCGCCACCTTGGGTGTCCGCGGGAAGAGGTCGTCCAGCTCGGCGAGATCGGCGTGGCTGGGCTTCCAGGCCACGGCCGCGGCATTCTGGCGTACCTGCTCCGGCGTGGTGGCGCCGGCGATGACGCTGCTGACGGACGGCTGGGCCGCAAGCCAGGAGAAAGCCACCTGGACCTCATTGAGGCCGCGCGCGGCGGCGAACTCGCCGAAGGCGCCCAACTGTTCCCAGTCGGCGTCGTTGACCAGGTTGGTGCGGGTGTGGCTGAGCCGGGACCCCTCAGGCGCCCGGCCGGCCGAGTACTTGCCGGTGAGCAGCCCGTTGGCGAGCGGGAAGTACGGCAAAACGCCCAGGCCGTAGGCTTCGGCTGCAGGGGTCACCTCGAGTTCGGCGCGCCGGTCCAGCAGGTTGTAGTGGTTCTGGCTGGAGATGAAGCGGGCTCCCCCGCGGGCGCGGGCTACGTACTCCGCCTCGGCGATCTGCCAGCCGGCCCTGTTGGAGTGGCCGATGTAGCGGACCTTGCCGCTCGTGATGAGGTCCTCAAGCGCCGAAAGGGTCTCGTCGATGGGCGTCAGCGGATCCGGTGAGTGGAACTGGTAGAGGTCGATCCAGTCCGTGCCGAGCCGGCGCAGGGAGGCTTCCGCGGCCTTGATGATGTAGCGGCGGGATCCGCGGGCGCCGAAGTCCTCGCCGTTGGCGCCGCGCATGTCCATGCCGAACTTCGTGCCGATGACCGCGTCGTCCCGGCGGGCGCCAATGGCCTTGCCAAGCATCGTCTCGCTGAGTCCGGGCACGCGGCCGTAGGTGTCAGCGACGTCAAAGAAGGTGATCCCGGCGTCGAGGGCAGCATGCACGACGGCGTCGGCGCCCTCCTGCGATTCAGTCACGGTTCCGGAGCGGCCCAGGTTGTTGCAGCCGAGTCCGACGACGGAAACAGACAGTCCGGAATTTCCCACACGGCGATATTCAGTCATGAATTCACCCTATATCGCCCCGGCGGGCGTTCCCGTCCAAGGCCGCGCAGCCGCCCAGGCCGGCCGCGCCAAGACTGCCGGCTTGGCCGATCGCGCCGCCCGGTACGCGGGCAAAGGCCCGCTACCCTGCGGGCAGCTCGAGTCCGTGCTCGTCCATGGCATCCTGGAGCTGCGCGAGGGTGCGCGGACAGACGCCCGGCATTCCGGCAAGCCGGCGCCGGCCGAGCTGCACGAGGTTTTCGAGAGTTTCCACGCCCGCGTGCGCGAGGGACTTGCGCGCCGGCGCCGAGAGACCTGCCGGGAGTGGAGTGCTGCCTGGTCGAGGGGATTTTCGCGTCACTGCGTTGCCTTCCAGTCCGATGCCCCCAAAACTTGTGTGAGCCATGCCTGGCTCCTAACGGGTGATGCCCTAACAGGAGATTCCTACAGCGTGAAGCTATTTGCCGGTTTAGGCGAGTGCTTGAGCTTGAAAGTCTCCTCGCCAAAAGCGGCGGCGCCAATGCTCAGTTTGGTGAAGTCCAGATCCTCGCCCCGGATACAGACCTTGATGGCGTTGACAGTCTTGTTGACATCTGGGGTGAGGCAGAAGATGTTGAGCTTGGCGTCGGAAAACTCGCTGCGGTCCACGATTCCCAGACCGCGCCAGGCCAGGTGGCTGATCAGGGCGTCTTTGGCTTTTTCTTCGAGATACCGGTCGCGGCTGGTCCCGTCCTTGGTCTTCAGGGCGTACTGGGCCACTACCCAGGACTGCTCCTCCGCCGGAATTTCGGCGTAACCGTCCTCGGCGCACTGTACCGCGAACGCGTCCATAAGACGCTCCGCTGCCTCGGCGTCCGCGACGTCGGTCTCTTCCGTCTTGCTCTGATGTCCGACAACGCCGTGGTTCATCACAAACTGGCGGTAGTCCTCGTCAAACCAGGCTTCCCTGAACTGCAGGGTGCCTTCTTCGTCACGCTTGTAAACCCGGATAATTCCACTCATATGCCAGTTCCTTCCTGGGCCGCACAGCGCCAAAAGAGGTGGCGCCGTACGGGGTCATGCTCAACAGACGTACTGGCTACAGCAGCGGCAGGCTGCCGGTGCTGGGGTGCTCCTGGCCGGGCAGGGGACGCGCAAACGGCACCTTCGTGCCCAGGACCTGCGCGACGACGTCGTGGGTGATCTGCTGGGCGGTCAGCCCGACGCGTTCGAGGACCTGGTTGCGGGTGCCGTGATCGAGGAACTCCACCGGGAGGCCGACCTCGTTCAGGGCGGTGTCCACGCCGGCCGCGCGCATCTCCTGCCGGATCCTGGAGCCGACGCCGCCGGCCCGCACGCCGTCCTCGATGCAGACCACCAAGCGGTGGCTGGCGGCGAGATTGATGATGGACCGGCGTACCGGGAGGACCCAGCGGGGATCCACCACCGTGGAACTGATGCCCTGGGCACCGAGCCGGTTGGAGACGTCCAGCGCGAGTTCGGACATGCCGCCCACGCTGACAATGAGGACGTCGTTCTCGCTGGAGCCGGCGGGGCGGCGTGCCAGTACGTCCACGCCGTCGTGCAGGCGCTCGATAGCCTCGACTTCGGCGCCGACGCTGCCCTTGGAATAACGGATCACGCTGGGGGCATCCTCGATGGCGACGGCCTCACGCAGTTCCTCCCGCAGCCGGGTGGCGTCGCGCGGCGCCGCGAGGTGCAGCCCGGGGACTATCTGGACCATGGCCATGTCCCACATGCCGTGGTGGCTCGCGCCGTCGGGCCCGGTGACGCCGGCCCGGTCCAGGACGATCGTGACGCCGGCTTTATGCAGGGCCACGTCCATCAGCAGCTGGTCGAAGGCGCGGTTCAGGAACGTCGCGTACACCGCGACCACGGGGTGCAGTCCGCCGAACGCCATGCCCGCGGCCGAGGTGAGGGCGTGCTGTTCGGCGATGCCGACGTCGAACACGCGTTCCGGATGCCTGGCTGCGAATTTGTGCAGCCCGACCGGAATCAGCATGGCCCCGGTGATGCCGACAATGTCCTCGCGCTCGTCGGCGATATCGGCGATCTCATCGGCGAAGACGGCGGTCCATGATTTGGCGCCGCCGGCCTCGGTGGGTGCGCCGGTTTCCGGATCGATGATTCCCACGGCGTGGAACTGGTCAGCTTCGTGGGCGCGGGCCGGCGCGTAGCCGTGGCCCTTTTCCGTCATGGCGTGCACGATCACGGGGCCGGCATAGTTCCTGGCCGTGGAAAGGGCGTTTTCCATGGCCTGGAGGTTGTGGCCGTCCACGGGACCGATGTATTTCATGCCGAGGTCCTCGAACATGCCCTGCGGAGCCCACCAGTCCTTGACGCCCTTTTTCATGGCGTGCAGGCTGCGGTAGGTGAACTGGCCCGCAGGTCCGCCGTTCTGCAGTTTACGTTTCCACCAATCGAGCGTGCCCTCGTAGGAGGGCGCGGCGCGGAGGGAATCAATGGTCGGACGCAGGGACGCGAGGTAGTCGGCAAACCCGCCGACGGTCGGGGCGTAGGAGCGGCCGTTATCGTTGACCACAATCACGACACGGCGCTTCTTGTCCGCCGCGATGTTGTTGATGGCTTCCCAGGCCATGCCGCCGGTCAGGGCGCCGTCACCGACAACGGCGACGACGAAGCGGTCGCCGTCGCCGGTCAGCTGCCGGGCGCGGGAAATGCCGTCGGCCCAGGACAGCGACGAGGATGCGTGCGAGCTTTCGACGATGTCGTGCTCGGACTCTCCGCGGTCCGGGTAGCCGGACAGGCCGCCCTGCTGGCGAAGGGTGCTGAAATCCTGGCGTCCGGTGAGGAGTTTGTGCACGTAGGACTGGTGCCCTGTGTCAAAGACGATGCTGTCGCGGGGGGAATCGAAGATCCGGTGCACCGCGATGGTGAGCTCGACGACGCCGAGGTTCGGGCCCAGGTGCCCTCCCGTCTGGGAGACGTTGCCGATCAGGAAATCCCTGACCTCGGCTGCCAGCTGATCCAGCTGCGCCTCGGACAACTTACTTAGGTCCTGCGGATTCCGGATGGTGTCCAAGATTCCCAACGGCCCCTCCTTCGGGTGGTAGACATGCCTTTTAACTCTAACGCCTCCGGGCGTGACGCCGCGCCGGAACGCAAAGGCCCCGGCCGGTCTGTGACCGGCCGGGGCCTTGGCATGCGTTACCGGTACTGGCCGGCGACTCCGCTAGTTCGCGGAGATCTGGCGCAGCACGTACTGCAGGATGCCGCCGTTGCGGTAGTAGTCCGCTTCGCCCGGCGTATCGATGCGCAGGACCGCGTCGAAGGACTTGGCGGAGCCGTCAACAGCGGTGGCCGTGACCTTGAGGGTCTTCGGCGTGGTGCCTTCGTTCAGGGCGGTGACGCCCTCAACAGCGAAGGTTTCCGTGCCCGTCAGACCCAGCGTGGCAGAGGATTCGCCAGCCGGGAACTGCAGCGGAAGGACGCCCATGCCGATCAGGTTGGAGCGGTGGATGCGCTCGTAGCTTTCGGCGATGACGGCCTTGACGCCCAGCAGCGCGGTGCCCTTTGCTGCCCAGTCGCGGGATGAGCCGGAACCGTATTCCTTGCCTGCCAGGACCACCAGCGGCGTGCCGGCCGCCTGGTAGTTCTGCGCGGCGTCGTAGACGTAGGCCTGCGGGCCGTCGGCCTGGGTGAAGTCGCGGGTGAAGCCGCCCTCCACGCCGTCGAGCAGCTGGTTCTTGATGCGGATGTTCGCGAACGTGCCGCGGATCATGACCTCGTGGTTGCCACGGCGCGAGCCGTAGGAGTTGAAGTCCTTGCGCTCCACACCGTTGGCCAGCAGGTACTGTCCGGCCGGGGTGTCCGACTTGAAGGAACCGGCCGGGGAGATGTGGTCGGTGGTGACCGAATCGCCCAGCTTGAGCAGCACGCGTGCAGCCGAGATGTCCGTGACCGGCTCGGGCTGCGCCTTCATGCCCTCGAAGTACGGGGGCTTCCGGACGTAGGTGGACTTCGGGTCCCAGGCGAAGGTGTCGCCGGCCGGGGTGGAAAGTGCCTTCCAGCGGTCGTCGCCGTCAAAGACGCCCTCATAGCCGCGGGCGAACATTTCCTTGTCGATCGAGGAATCGATGACCTGCTGGACCTCAACCGGGTTCGGCCAGATGTCCTTCAGGAAGACATCGTTGCCGGACTCGTCCTGGCCCAGGGCGTCGGCATCGAAATCGAAGTCCATGGTTCCGGCCAGGGCGTAGGCGATGACCAGCGGCGGGGATGCCAGGTAGTTCATCTTCACGTCCGGGTTGATGCGGCCTTCGAAGTTGCGGTTACCGGAGAGGACTGCGGTGACCGAAAGGTCGTTGGCCTGGATGGCCTCGGAAATTTCAGCATCCAGCGGTCCGGAGTTTCCGATGCAGGTGGCGCAGCCGTAGCCCACGATGTAGAAGCCGAGCTTCTCCAGGTAGGGGGTCAGGCCGGACTTCTCGTAGTAGTCCGTGACCACCTTGGAACCCGGCGCAACCGAGGTCTTGACCCACGGCTTGGCAGCGAGGCCCTTGTCGACGGCGTTGCGGGCCAGCAGCGCGGCCGCGAGCATCACCGAGGGGTTGGACGTGTTCGTGCAGGACGTGATCGAAGCGATCGAGACCGCGCCGTGGTCCAGTTCGAACTCGCGGCCGTCTTCCGTTACGACGTGGACAGGGTTGGACGGGCGACCGTCCGCGCCTTCCGCCGCCGAAACAACGCGGGCGCTCTCCGTCGTGTGGGAATCGGCGTGGGTGAACGAGGGCGGATCGGAGGCCGGGAAGGACTCCTCCAGCGACTCGTCGACGCTGCCGTCTTCAATCACGACGTAGTTGTGGATGTCCTTGCGGAACTGCTCCTTGGCGTCCGTCAGCTCGATGCGGTCCTGGGGACGCTTCGGGCCGGAGATCGACGGGACAACCGTCGACAGGTCCAGTTCGAGGTACTCGGAGAACTTGATCTCCTTGGAAGGATCGTGCCAGAGGCCCTGTTCCTTCGCGTAGGACTCCACCAGGGCCACGTTCTCATCCGACCGGCCGGTGAGGCGCAGGTAGTCGAGGGTGACGTCGTCGATCGGGAACATGGCCGCCGTGGAGCCGAACTCCGGGCTCATGTTGCCGATCGTGGCGCGGTTGGCCAGCGGCACAGCCGCGACGCCTTCGCCGTAGAACTCCACGAACTTGCCGACCACACCGTGCTTGCGCAGCTGCTCGGTGATGGTCAGGACGACGTCGGTGGCGGTCGCTCCGGCCGGGATGGACCCGGTCAGCTTGAAGCCCACAACGCGCGGGATCAGCATGGAGACGGGCTGGCCCAGCATGGCGGCCTCGGCTTCGATGCCGCCGACGCCCCAGCCCAGCACGCCCAGGCCGTTGACCATCGTGGTGTGAGAATCGGTGCCGACGCAGGTGTCCGGGTACGCCCGGACAACGCCGTCAACTTCGCGGGTCATGACGGTGCGGGCCAGGTACTCGATGTTGACCTGGTGCACGATGCCGGTTCCCGGCGGGACGACCTTGAAGTCGTCGAACGCCGTCTGGCCCCACCGCAGGAACTGGTACCGCTCGCCGTTGCGCTGGTACTCGATCTCCATATTGCGCTCCAGTGCGCCGGAGTTGCCGAAGGCGTCGATCTGCACGGAGTGGTCGATCACCATTTCGGCAGGTGCCAGCGGGTTGACCCGCTTGGGGTCACCGCCGAGCTCCTTGACTGCTTCACGCATGGTGGCAAGGTCCACAACGCAGGGCACGCCAGTGAAGTCCTGCATGATCACGCGCGCCGGCGTGAACTGGATTTCAGTGTCGGGCTCGGCGCTGGGGTCCCAGCCTGCCAGTGCTCGGACGTGATCGGCCGTAATGTTGGCGCCGTCCTCGGTCCTCAACAGGTTTTCAAGCAATACCTTGAGGCTGAACGGAAGGTTTTCTGCACCTTCAACGGAGTTCAACCGGAAAATTTCGTATTCGGTACCGGCTACATTAAGTTTGCCTTTTGAACCGAAGCTGTCCACAATGCTCATCGCAGGACTCCTCTCGCAACAGTTTCATCTTTGTCGCGCCGCTGACCCCAAGCTAGTTAGGTCGGCCTAACTAATACAGGCATCAGTACATCGGAGTACGCAATGCAGGTAAGAACGCAGGGAACAGCCGTGTTATTGGAGCGCGACGACGGACTACTACGCCCATCCTAGTAGCATCACCGTTGGGGAGTCAGTAACGCCACAGTCTCCATGTGATGGGTGTGGGGGTAGAGGTCGAAGGCGCGCAGCCCCGCCATTCCCCAGCCGCCCTGCAGGAAGTAGCCGAGGTCGCGGGCGAACGAGGCCGGATCGCACGAGACATAGGCGACGGCCCGGGGACCGGCGTCGACCAGCTGTTTGATGACCGCCTTGCCGGCGCCGGCGCGCGGCGGGTCCAGGATGACGGCGTCGAAGTTGCGGGGTTTCTGCCGCAATACGCGCTCCACGCGGCCTTGGACAATCTCCACCTGACTGGCGTCGTGCAGGTTTTTGCGGGCGTCGCGGCTGGTGCCCGGCGCTCCCTCGACCGAGAGCACCGACCCGGTCACGCCGACGGCGTCGGCCAGCGGCGCCGTGAAAAGTCCGGCACCGGCATACAGGTCCGCCACCACCGAGCCCGGCTCGAGGTAGCCGCCGTCGTGCAGGAAGCCTGAAACGGCCCCGACGAGCGTCTCCGGGCCGTCCCGGTGGATCTGCCAGAAGCCGTCGCCGGTAACCCGGTAGTCGTGGCCCGCCGCGGACTCCTGGACATAGGTGCGGCCGCGCAACTGCAGCACCTCGCCGGTGGCCGGGTCCAGGCTGGCCACCGAGACGTCGTCCGGCAACTGGGCCAGGATGCCGCTGAGCCGCTTGGACCGGGTGCCCGGGGCGGGCACCAGCAGCACCAGCGGCCGGGAGCCATTCGCCGGGGCGGCGACCTCGACGCGGTCGATGCCCTGCAGGTCAATTTCCCAGAGCCGGAGTGCGTTGATGCCCGCCACGGCCAGCGGCATTTCGCGCACGGGCAGGACGGCATCGGAGCGGTGGGCGTGCATGCCGAGCTTGCCGGCGGGTGTCACGGCGAAGCCGGCGCGTGTCCGCCAGCCGAGGCCGGGCACGGCAGGGCCGGCAGCGCCCCCAGACACGCCGGGAGCGGCGGCGTCGCCGGCCGCCAGGCCGACCGCTTCGACGTCAGGGCGCAGCTCGACGCCGGCCAGCCGCTTGAGCTGTTCGGCCAGGACGTCGGCCTTGAGGCTGCGCTGGCGGGCCAGCGAAATGTGGCCGAGTTCGGCGCCGCCAACCGGCGGATGCCGGTGCGACCATGAGCGCGCGGAATCGGCGATGTCCCAGAAGTGCGGCACGCGGTCCGGTGAGGGCTCCAGGACCTCCACCACATCGGCGCGCCAGAACTTGGCGTCGGGGCCGTCGTCGGTGAGCCTGACCCGGACCTTCTCGCCGGGAATGCCGTGCCGGACGAATACGACGCGTCCCTCGTGCCGGGCCACGCAGTGCCCGCCGTGGGCGACGGGTCCGACGTCGACGACGAGATCGGTGTGGGTGTGCGTCCGGGTGTCGGGGGTCATTGGATATCCTGCAGTTTCTTGGCTTCTTCGGATGATTTCAGCTGCCACGGCACACTGCACACCATGACGCCAGGCTCGAAGTGCAGCCGGGTCTTGATGCGCAGCGCGGTCTGGTTGTGGACCAGTTGCTCCCACCATTTGCCCACGACGTACTCCGGGATGTAAACGACGATCAGGTCGCGGGGTGAATCCCGGCGCATGTTCTTGATGTACTCCATGATCGGAGTCACCGTTTCGCGGAACGGGCTGGCAAGCACGGTCAGGGGTACCGGGATTTCAAGTTTTTCCCAGTCCGCGACCGTCGCCTCGGTCTCCTCGGAGCTGATGTCCACGGTGATGGCGTCCAGCCGCGACGGGCGGGAGGCGCGGGCGTAGGCGAGGGCGCGCAGGACCGGTTTGCGCACGTGTGAGACGAGCAGCACGGCGTGCACGCGGGTGGGCAGGGCACGCGGCGAGGAGTCCTCGTCGACGGCGAGTTCCTTGGCCACGTTGTCATAGTGCGCCCGGATGCTCCACATGATCAGGAACAGCACGAACATGGCCAGCAGCGCGATCCAGGCGCCCTGCGAGAACTTGGTGATCAGGACGATGACCAGAACCAGGGCGGTCATGCAGAAGCCCACGGTGTTAATGGTCCGGGACTTGATGATGCGCAGGCGCACGGCAGGTTCCTTGGACAGTTTCAGTTCCCTGCCCCAGTGCCGGATCATGCCCAGCTGGCTCATCGTGAAGGAGATGAAGACGCCCACGATGTAGAGCTGGATGAGCTTTGTGACGTCGGCGTTGAAGGCGATGATCAGGACGAGGGCGCCGGCAGCCAGGGCCAGGACGCCGTTGCTGAAGGCCAGCCGGTCGCCACGGGTGCGCAGCTGGCGCGGCAGGTAGCCGTCCTGGGCCAGGATGGAGCCGAGCACCGGGAAACCGTTGAACGCCGTGTTGGAGGCGAACACCAGGATGACGCCGGTGGCGGCCACCACGATGTAGAACGGGATGGAGCCCGTACCGAAGACCGTCTGCGCGATCTGGCTGATGGCCGGGTTCTGGATGTACCCCTCCGGCAGCGGCTGGCCGTTCAGGAGGAACTCCGTTGCCGGATCCAGCACGATGTGCACTTTGGTGGCGTTGGCCAGGTAGATGATGCCGGCGAGCATGGCGGAGGCAATCACGCCGAGCAGCAGCAGCGTGGTGGCGGCGTTCTTGCTCTTGGGCTTCTGGAAGTTGGGGACACCGTTGCTGATGGCTTCGACGCCGGTCAGGGCCGCGGCGCCGGAGGAGAAGGCGCGCAGCAGCAGGAATGCTCCGGCCAGCCCGACGAGGCCCTCGTCGAAGCCCGGCTCCGGCACGATCTCGAAGGCAGCCGACGGCGCCTGCCCCAGCTGGCCGGTTGCGGCCTGGAAGACGCCGACGGCGGTCATGCCGAGGATCGAGGCCATGAAGATGTAGGTCGGGACGGCGAAGACACTGCCGGCCTCCCGGATGCCGCGCAGGTTCACGAGGGCCAGGATTACGACGCCGATCGTGGCAATCGCGGCCTGCTGTCCGTGCAGCGAGGGCACGGCGGTGGTCAGGTACGTCGCGGCCGACGACATGGACACGGCGACGGTCAGCACATAGTCAACCAGCAGCGCCGAGGCTACGGTGAGGCCTGCGTACTTGCCCAGGTTGACGTTGGCGATCTCGTAGTCGCCGCCGCCGGAAGGGTAGGCGTGGACGTTTTGGCGGTAGGAGGCCACCACGGTCAGGAGTACCACCATGACGGCGAGGCCCACCCACGGGGCGATGGCCACCGCGCTCACGCCGGCCAGGGCCAGGGTCAGGAGGATTTCGTCCGGCGCATAGGCCACCGAAGACAGGGCGTCCGAGGCGAAAATGGGCAGCGCGATCCGCTTCGGCAAGAGCGTGTGGGCCAGACGGTCGTTCCGGAAGGGCTTGCCTACCAGCACCCGCTTCACGGCATTGAAAATTGTCAGCACCAGACAAAACTAGTCTGATTCGGACGCGATGTCATGACGGCGAAGCTGGCGTCCGCAAGCACACGACCCGGCGCCCCGTGGCCGTGGCCTCCCGGCGCCGCGTGGCCGGTAGAGTTTTACGCAGTATCAGACGCAGAACCAAGAGGAGGCCCATGTGGCGCACTTCGTGATCATGGGTTGTGGCCGAGTCGGGTCCACCCTGGCACACACGCTCGAGGACGCCGGCCATTCGGTGGCCATCATCGACCAGGATGACCGCGCCTTCCGGCGGCTCCGCACAGGGTTTTCCGGTCGGAAGGTGACGGGGGTCGGGTTTGACCGCGAGACGATGAAGCGGGCCGGCGTCGAGGAAGCCTATGCCTTCGCCGCCGTTTCCAGCGGCGACAACTCCAACATCCTCGCCACCCGGGTGGCGCGGGAGACGTTCCACGTTCCCCATGTGGTGGCCAGGATCTATGATCCGGGCCGCGCCGAAATTTATCAGCGTCTCGGTATTCCCACGGTGGCCGCGGTCCGCTGGAGCGCCGACCAGGTGCTGCGCCGCATCCTGCCCGAACAGCACATCGCCGGCGACTACCGGGAGCCCTCGGGCCGGCTGGTCCTCGCCGAGGTTGACCTCAACCCCGACTGGATCGGGCACCCGATCTCCTCGATCGAGAAGGCGGCCGGCATCCGGATCGCATATGTGACCCGGTTCGGCGAGGGCATGCTGCCCGCGGCCGGCACGTCCTATCAGGACGGCGATACCGTCCACGCCATGCTGAACGTGGACCGGAGCTCCGAGATCGGTCATATTCTCGCCAAATCCCCCGCCAAGGAGTCCTGAGTGAAAGTCGTCATCGTCGGTGCCGGAAGCGTCGGTTCCTCGATCGCCCGCGAGCTGCTGGCCCACAAGCACGAAATCCTGCTGATCGACGAGAAGCCGGAGGTC
>JBKPJW010000591.1:0-6994 GCA_046730875.1 Actinomycetota bacterium
GGGCGGCGTCCCGGAGCATGCCCGGGGAAACGCCGTCCGGGGTTCTTGCCCGGCAGGACCGTGCCGGCGAACAGCAGCAGCAGAGTGAGGACACCGGTCGCCGCGGCCAGGTAGAAGTACAAATCCGGATAGTCGGCGTCGACCCGCGTGGACAGGGCGTCGGGATCGGAGTTGAAGGCCAGCCCCCACTGGCGCAGGAATGCCACGCCGAACGCGATGAAGAGAGTGCTGCCGACGGCGCACGCCACTAGGGTCCTGTGCCGACGGCGGACCACAACCTCCGCCACACACGCTATATAGGCTGTGGCACAGGCTCCGATGAACCACACCAGGACCCACTCGTGCAGGGTGATCCCGGTCAGGACCAGCAGCCCCAGTGCGGCCAGGAACGCCCCAATGGCGACCTTCCCGTTGATACCCATGTGACGCATGTGAACAATCATGCCTGAGCGGGCGGCTGCTTCACGATGTAGCCGCGCATGGAGGCCATGATTGCCGCCACACTCTGCTCCCTGGTTCGTTCCGGGTTGTACGTCTGGCGGTCCAGCCCCACCACGAAGCAGGCCCCGAATATTGCCGCCTCGAGGCTTCCCCGGGGTACGGCAGGATCCACCGGGTAGACGGCGGCGACACCGTCGATGGCAGAACCGATCACCCCGAGCAGGCGACCGCGGAGCTCGGCAAAGGTATCCTGCCATTCGCTGGGAGTCCGCCAGTTTTCGCTGACCCACAGCCGGGCGAAGGACGGGTACTCGGCCATGAAGTCCATGGCCTGGCCGATCATGTTTTCCATGGCGGCGAGGGGATCCGCGGAGTCGTCCCGGACACTCAGGAGCCGCGCCATGAGGATGTCCACCCCGTGGCGCAGCAGCTGGGCAATCAGGTCCGATTTGCTGCCGAAGTTGTAATACACCGTGCCCTTGGACACCCCGGCGGCGGTGGCGATCTCGTCGACGGTCACCCCCGCCGCGCCCCGCTCTCCGATCAGCTCCATGGACGCGTCGAAGAGTTTCTGCTTCGTGGCGTTTGTGCGGCCGGGCCGGAGCTTTTTCTCCGCATCCCCGGAGGCTGCCGCGCTGCCGCCGTCCTGGCTGGTGGTCATACGGCGATCTCCGGTTTCAGCGTCTTGAGGGTCCAGTACTTGTTCTTGCGGACGGCCACGATTGACAATGCCAGTCCCAGCAAAGTGTAGCCAACGAGTCCAAGCATGGTGGGCAGGATGATGGCGAGGTCCGCACCGTAAATCAGGTGCCGCATGCCGCTGACCACGTAACCCATCGGCAGGATCTGGTGCACCACGTGGAGCGGCTCGGGCGTGGTCTGCCAGGGGAAGGTGCCGCCGGAGGACACCAGCTGTAGCACCAGCAGGATGAGCACCACGAACTTGCCGGGCGAGCCCAGGAGCGCCACTACGCCCTGGATGATTGCGCTGAACGCCATCGCGGCCGCGAGCATGAGGAACCACATCAGCACCGGGTGGGCAGGGTCCAGCCCGAGGCCCACGTCAACCACCAGGGTCAGCAGGCTGGCCTGGACCGCGGACACCGCCAGGAACGGCAGCCAGCCCCCTGCGGCAATCTTCCAGGCGGGTGCATTGGAGGCCAATGCGCGCTGGGTGACCGGGCGCATCGCCTGTACCAGCATGAAGATGCCGATCCACAGGGCCAGCGTGAGGAAGAACGGTGCCAGCCCTGCGCCGTAGGACCCGGCCTTTGCCTGCGAGACGTTGCTGACGGCGACGGGGTCCGCCATGACCTTGGAGATGCTGTCCTTCTGGGCATCGTCGGGGTTGGGGACCTTGCCGGCGCCTTGGGCGAGTTCCGCGGCGAGGGTTCCCGCGCCGTCGGAGGCCGTTGCCGCGCCGCTTTCCAGCTGCGCCGCGCCGTCGTCGAGTTTCTGGGCTCCCTGCACCAGCTTGCCGGCGCCGTCGACGGCGTTCTGCTGGCCGGCGGCGAGGGCCGCTGCGCCGCCGGCGAGCTGGTCCGCCCCTGCGGACGCCTTGGCGACGGCGTCGGTCAGGGCGGGCGCGGTGCCGGCCATTTGTGAGGCGCCGGCGCTGACGGCTGCGGAACCGTCAGCCAGTTTCTGGACCTGGGCGGAGGCAGCCTGCAATTTGGCTGCCGCGGCGGAAGCCGCCGCGGCAGCGGCGGGCGGGGCGGGCGGCGCAGCGGTGGCGTCGACGTCGGCCACTACCTGGTCGGCCTGTTCCTGGCTCAGGACGCCGGCGGCAACCAGGCGGCTGGTGGACGCCACCACCCTGCTCCGCTGGGCCTGCGCAGCGGCTTGCTGCGCGGCCTGTTCCGCGGCCGCGAGCTGTCCGGGAATGGCCTGCACTGTGTTGTTAAACTCGGTGTTGAGCGCGGCGTTCCCCATGGCCACCTGGGCGGCGCCGTCGGCCAGTTTTTGGGCGTCGGCGGGCAGGGTGGCGGTCTTGTCCTTGAGCTGGATGAGGCCGCTGCTGAGCTGGCCGGCCCCGGCGCTGAGTGTGCTGGCGCCGTCCCGGAGCTTGACCTGGCCGTTGTACAGCTCGGTGACGCCTGATCTGAGCTCGCCGGTGCCCTGGTGCAGGGTCACTGTGCCGTCGTGGAGCCGGGCGACGCCGTCGGCGAGTTGGCCCGCGCCATCGGAGGCCTTGAGCATCTGCGTATGGATGGTGCCGAATCCGGTGAGGAGCTGGTTGGCGGTCTCCTCGCCCACCTCCTTGGCAACGGTCGTGTGCACTGCGGTGGTCAGTTTGTCCACGATGGTGCTCAGGAGATAGTTGTTGGCATCGTTGGTGGTGACATTGAGCATGGCCTGGTCGGCGGCGTCGAAGGTGCCGGGGGAGACCAGGTTCGCGGAAAAGTCCTCGGGGATTTTCAGGGCGAACGCGTAGGTGCCGTTGCTGACACCCTGGTCTGCTTCCGCCGTGCTGGAAACCATTTTCCAGTTGAAGACGTGACCGTCCACCAGGCTTTCGGCCACCTTCGTGCCGGCCTCGAGCCGGGTGCCGTCGGCGGACGCGGCGCCGGAATCCTGGACCACCAGGGCGGCATCGATCTGGTTCAGCTTGCCGTACGGATCCCAGTTGGCGTAGAGGTACACGGCGCCGTAGAGCAGCGGGACAAGGGCCAGGGCCAGAATAGTCAGCTTGGGCAACAGCCCGCCGGTCATTCGTTTGAGCTCGGAGCGGGCCAGCCGCAACACAGTCACTTAGCGTCCTCGGTTTCGGGTAGGAGGGTTTCGGGCAGGTCGTCGGTGTGGGGTTCGGCCTGCGGGACGGCGTTGCCGATCAGGGCGGCGGGGCCCGTCCAGCCGTCGGGAATGCGGGTGACGGTGGCGACGACGGCGAGCGGCCGGCCGGCGTCGTGCGCCAGTTCCTCCAGCCGCGGCAGCCAGTCTGCAGCATCGCCGCTGTGCCGGTCGGGGGAGTCCACTACCAGGAGGCCGGTTGCAGGATTGGCCAGGGCTAGTGCCGTGAGGAGTTCGATCCTCCGGCCGGCCGGCAGCTGCTCGGTCCACAGCCCGGCGACGTCGTCGAAATTGTTGAGTCGCAGCCAGGGGTTGCTGCGCAGGACACCACGCCGGCGGCGCGGCACCAGCGCCAGATCCTCAGTGACGAGGTCGCGGACGCTCAGATGCTGTTCGGGCTCGTTGACTCCGGGGGAGTCCACCACGCTTCCGGCCTGCCGGAGCGTCCTGAGCCGGGCATTGCCGTCCCAGCTGACGGATCCCGAACTGGGCCTCATGCGCCCGCTCAGGACCAGGGCCAGGGCCGTGCGCCGGTCCTGGCGGACACCCTCCACGAGCAGCAGTTCACCGCGCGCGGCCTCCAGCGAGGTAGGCGGCAGCAGGTCGTCCCGCCGGCCGGTCACGGAGAGTTGGTGTACGCGGAGCAAAGGGAGCCTTTCGCAGAAGCAGTGTCTGCACCAAGGCTAACCGAACTGACTAGTCAGTTCAAATAAGAAATGGAAGTGCCGCACTGAAGTGGCTCTCCGCGGGGCAGCAGGCCGGTCAGAGGCCGTACTCCTCCAGCAGGCGGAGCCACACCTCGCTGATGGTCGGATAGGAGGGCACGGCATGCCACAGCCGGTCCAGCGGCACTTCCCCCACGATCGCAATGGTGGCGGCGTGCAGGAGTTCGGCCACATCCGGGCCGGCGAACGTGGCGCCCAGCAGCACTTTTCGGTCCTCGTCAATAACCAGCTGCGCCCATCCTTCGTAGTGTTCGGCGTGCAGGGAGGAGCCGGCCACCTGGATGGGCAGCTCCACGGTGGAGACCCGGAAGCCGTCTTTCTCCGCCTGCTCCGAGGTTCGGCCGACGTTTGTGAGCTCCGGGTCGGTGAACACCACATTGGGAACCGCGTGGTCGTAGGCCGTCTGGGAAAAACGGCTCCAGGGTGCCGGCTCACCGGTGAGCTCGCCCTTGGCCCGGGCGGCAATGGCGTCACCGGTAGCCCGGGCGCCGTACTTGCCCTGGTGCGTCAGCATCGCCCGTCCAGCCGCGTCGCCCACCGCGTACAGCCACGGCTGGCCGGACGCCCCGTTCTCTGCTGCGCGGTGGACTAGGCCGGTGGAGTCGGTTGTCAGCCGGAGTTTTTCGCCTTCCGGCGCGGAAAGTCCGACATTGTCCAGGCCGAGCCCTTCGAGGGCGGGGTGGCGGCCGGTGGTCACCAGCAACTTGTCCGCCGTGACCGTGGCGCCCGCGGCCGGTCCGTCAGAAGAGCCGATGCCCGGGCCGGCCTTGGGTCCGCCGTCGAGCACGAGGGTCAGGGAACCGTCGTCGTTCTTGCTGACGCTTTGCGTACCGGTGTGCAGGCGGAGGTCGACGCCGTCGGCGCGCAGGCCGGCTGCGACCAGCTCGGCGGCCTGTTCCGGAAAGGCGCTTAGGAGGCCGCGGCGGGCCACGAGCGTCACGGACGCACCAAGCCGGGCGTAGGCCTGGGCTAGTTCGACGCCGGCCACGCCGCCACCGAGGACCGCAAGCCGCGCAGGGACCGTACGGGCGGACGTGGCCTCCCGCGTGGTCCAGTACTCGATGTCGTGAAGACCCTCGATTGGTGGCTGGTTGGGGGCGGAACCCGTGGCGAGCACCACGGCGTGCCGGGCCGTGAGCGCGTAGCTGTTGCCGTCCAGCCCTTCCACCTGGACGCGGCGGGGAGCGGTGAGCCAGGCGTGGCCGCGGATCAGTTCGATCCCGGTGTCCTCAACCCACTTGACCTGGCTGTCGTCGTGCCAGTTCGACGTGAAGTAGTCGCGCCGCTTCAGCACGGCAGCTGCATCTAGGGTGCGGGTGACGGCTTCCTGGGCGCCGGGGACAGTCTGCGCCCCGTGGAGTGCCGTGCCGGGCCGCAGCAGCGCCTTCGACGGCATGCAGGCCCAGTAGGAGCATTCACCGCCTACCAGCTCAGCCTCAATCAGCACCGCCGTCAGGCCGCCGCGGACCGCACGGTCGGCGGCGTTTTCCCCTACTGCACCCGCACCGATCACAATGACATCGAATTCCCGCTCAAGCTCTGCCGTCATGGCACCAGCCTACGCCGGGGGCAATGCGCTGGCCTGGCGGGCGCGGCCGGTGTGGAGCCCGCGCGTAAAGAGCCGGGCCAAGCCCTTTGCAGGATCACGGACCATGGCTACTGTTGGGACCATACTTGGGGGAGGAGGCGGCCATGGCCGCACGCAATATGACAACAGGCAAGACAATACCGCTAGCGAGATTCAGTGCCCAGGCCCGGCTGCAGGCGCTGCAGTCTGACATCCTGGAGCTGATCCTGGAGCGAGACCTAATTCCGGGAGACCCGCTCCCCACGGAGAACGAGCTCACGGCGGCGCTCGGCGTCGGCCGCAATACGCTGCGGGAATCACTGAAAGCGCTCCAGGCGCTGGGTGTCATTGAGATCCGGCACGGCTTCGGCATGTTCGTGGCGCCTAGCAATTTCGAGGCCCTGACCGAGGGGCTCACCTTCCGGGCCAGGCTGTCGCTACGGCACCAAGGCCACGAAGCCATGCAGCTCGTGGAGGTCCGGCAGGCACTGGAATCCGGTCTGGTCGGCGCGGCCATGGACCGCATCACCGCGGAACAACTGGCCGCCGTCGAGGAAGCCGTGGACCGGATGGAAGAGCTGGCCGCCGCCGGGGAGTCCTTTATTGAAGCGGACGCGGAATTCCACCGCAGGCTATTCGAGCCGCTGAACAACGAGCTGCTGATCAGCCTGATGGACGTCTTCTGGAAGGTCTACCGCCGGATCCACCTCGAAGTCGGGGGCCCGTACGCCGTCGACTTCCAGGAAACGGCCGCGCTGCACCGGGGGATCTACGAGGCGGTCGCCTCGGCGGACAAGGCCCTCGCCTCCGAGCGGCTCAGCACCCATTTCGAAGGAATCCGCGACATCATCGCCCAGACAACGGCCTGATCGCGGCTTGTGAGGGGCTTGTGAGGGGCCGCAGCTCGCCCTGAGCCTGAGTTGCACGGGACGCTCAACCCGGCGCCGCTTAAACAGAAGATCCGCCCGGCGAACCGGGGCGGATCTTCTTCATCTGTGCGCCCAAAGGGATTCGAACCCCTGACCTTCTGTTCCGTAGACAGACGCTCTATCCAGCTGAGCTATGGGCGCATTCTCGGCTCTTGGAGAACTTCTCTCTCCCCGAACCTCGAATTACTTTACGCGAGGCCGGGCCTAGTTACAAATCGAAAGAGGTGTAATGTGGATGACTAGACCGGTCTACGTGACCTTAGTCACAAAAACCACAGTTTCGTGTCGGTTAATTCCTTGGATTTCCGGGGTTTTTGTTTTAGGCCGCACGAGTCATCCCACGTCCGGGCCGGAAATGGGCCACCCGGCGAGCCCTAGCATTTAGGACACACACCACTGAACCCGAGGAAGGGAACCGTAATGGGAGATCTGGCGCGACTGCCGTTGCTTGAAAAAGCACCCACCACACATACCGGTCTGCTGGCATGGGTTGAAGAGGTGGCTGAACTGACCCAGCCGGACCGGATCTACTGGGTTGACGG
>JBKPJW010000592.1:0-3299 GCA_046730875.1 Actinomycetota bacterium
CAAACTGGGCCGTTATGCCTCCTTCGCGGCAGGCTTCTCCTTCGTTTCCATCCTGACCACCATCTTCCAGCTCTTCGCGTTCGGCTACTCCTTTGCCGGCCCGGCGTTCTTCTGGACCTGGCCCGTTGTGCTGATCGGCCAACTGCTGGTGGCCCTGAACTTCGCGGAGCTCGCAGCCCGCTACCCGCTCTCCGGGGCGGTCTACCAGTGGGCCCGGCGCGTCGGCGGTGAAACGGTGGGCTGGTTCGCCGGCTGGTTTATGGCCCTGGCGCAGGTGGTCACAGCGGCCGCGGCAGCTATCGCCATGCAGGTGGTGCTGCCCCAGCTCTGGGAAGGCTTCCAGCTGGTGGGAGGCGACCCCGCGCTGAACACCACCACAGGTGCCGCGAACGCCGTCGTCCTCGGGGCCATCCTGCTGGTGGTCACCACGGTGATCAACTCCCTCGGGGTCAAACTGATGTCCCATGTGAACTCGGTGGGCGTGACGTGCGAAATCGTCGGCGTCGTCGCCGTGATCCTGGCCCTCATCACCGCCGCCCAGCGCGGACCCGACGTCGTGATGGACACTACAGTCCTGGCGGGATCGGACCTCGGCGCGGTGGGCGCGTTCATGGTCTCGGGCCTGATGGCCGCCTACGTCATGGTGGGGTTCAACTCGGCCGGTGAGCTGTCCGAGGAGACCAAGTCCCCTCGGCAGACGGCGCCCCGGACCATCCTCTCGGCCCTGATCATCTCCGGCATCGGCGGGGCGCTGATGATCGTGACGGCGCTGATGGCCGCTCCCAGCCTCGACGACGGCCGGCTCGCCACCGAGGGTCTGCCGTACGTGCTGACCGCTGTGCTCGGCACCTTCTGGGGCAAAGTGCTACTTGTGGATGTGGCCGTGGCCATCTTTGTCTGCACCCTGGCCATCCAGACCGCCGGGTCCCGTCTGGTGTTCTCGATGGCGCGGGACGGCAAACTCCCCGCCTCGGCCCTGCTCTCCTCCGTCCACCCGACCCGCGGCACCCCGATGTGGCCCTCCATCGCCATCGGCGCCCTGGCCGTGGGCGTGCTGGCCATCAACGTCGGCAACGCCGCCCTCTTCACCACACTCTGCAGCGTCTGCATCGTCATGGTGTACCTGGCCTACCTCCTGGTCACCGTCCCGCAGCTCCTCAACCGCCTTCGCGGCGACTGGGACCGGGTGGGCCAGACCATGCCGGCAGGGCTGTTCTCACTGGGACGCTGGGGCCTGCCCATCAACATCCTGGCGGTGCTCTACGGCGCCGTCATGGTGGTCAACCTCGCCTGGCCCCGTCCCGAGGTCTACGACCCCTCCGGAGAAAACGGCATCCTGCTCTATTCCGCTCCGCTGATGGTGGGCATCGTCCTCCTGCTCGGCATCTGGATCAGGCGCTCCAGCGCCCGGTCCGCCGGCCGCACCGCAGCCTGAGCTCACCAACGCCCCCGCACCGCCTCTGCACCGCGCCTGACTTCCAGCCCGCGCAACCTCACGCCACTCCAGGATTGACATGACACAGACCACCGAAACACCAGCCACCGCCACCACCGCCGGAGCCCGCGTACACGCCCGGGAACAGCACGGCCGCACCGCGGACACCATGCGGCACGTCCCGGCCGACGCCGCACCGGCCCGCTACACCGCAGGCCTGCCCGAGGCCGCCCGGAAACGCCTGAGCTGGGCCGAATCTGTGGCCTTCGGCCGCTACACCGCGCTGCCGCTGGCCCGCGGAACCCGGATCCGGCTCACGGACACCGACGGCGATGCCTGCGTCCACGTCCTGCTCTACCGGGGCGTGGCGCTGCATGAACGGCTCAATGTGGCGGATACCGTCAAGGTCCCGTGGCAGGCGTATCCCACTGCGGGACACCCGCTGCTGTCCGACGCCGGCCGTCTGATGGGCACGATCGTGGCAGACACGTCCGCCCGCCACGATGCCCTGACCGGCACCACCACGCTGGCCGGGAACACCTCCCGCTACGGCGCCGGGACGGCCCACAGCAGCTCACCCGCCGGGCGCGAACTGCTGACCCTGGCCGCACTGAAGCAGGGGCTGGGCGCTCGGGACGTGGCGCCGTCGCTCTCCCTGTTCAAGGGCATCCGGGTCGATCCGGACGGCAGCATCCGGTCCACCGGGTCTGCCGGTGCCGGTGCCGCCGTCGAGATCCTCCTGCAGATGGACGCGGTGGTGCTTCTGGCCAATACCGCCCACCCGCTGGACCCGCGGCCGGACTTCACCGGAACCGCCGTCGACGTCGTCGCCTGGCACGCACCGGAAGACCTCCGTCTGCTCGAAGAGGGGCTCCTGACCGGCCCGCTGACCCCCGAACACCGCCAGGCCCTGAACAACACCGAACACGACCTCATGGCAAGGAACGCACGATGAACACCGCCACAGTTACCCCGGCACCCCTGACACACCCGGCACCCCCGGCCGCTGCGTCCGCGAGCCAGACAGCGCTCGTAGCCGGCGAAATCATCCTGGACGAATACGTGGAAGCGCGCGGGCCCTGGTCCGGCGTCGTGGCCGCCGGAGATGTCCTGACCATCGTGGACCTCGAAGGAAACCAGGCGGTGGACTGCCTGCTCTACGCGGCAGACGACACGGAAGTGCGCTACTCCGCCGCCGTCACCGTCGCCGCGCAGCGCTCCATCGTGCTGACCACCGGCTCCGTGCTTCGCTCCGACGCCGGCGAACCGCTGATGACCGTGCTGGCGGACGAAGTCGGCGTCCACGACACCATCGGCGGGGCCTGCTCGCAGGAATCCAACACCCTGCGCTACGGGCAGCACACCAGGGAACAGCACGCCTGCGTGGAGAACTTCCTGATCGAGGGATCCCGCTGGGGGCTGGGGAAGCGTGACCTGGTCTCCAACATCAACTGGTTCATGAACGTCCCGGTGGACCCGGACGGCGCCCTCGGCATCGTGGACGGCCTCTCCGCCCCGGGCAAGCGCGTGGCCCTCCGGGCGGAGGTGGACACGCTGGTGCTGGTCTCCAACTGCCCGCAGATCAACAACCCGTGCAACGGCTTCAACCCCACGCCTGTCCGCATGATCGTCACCCGGCCGGAGGCTGCACTGTGACCAACTTCGACACCCTCCTGATCGCAAACCGCGGTGAAATCGCCTGCCGCATCATCGAATCCGCCCGGAAGCTCGGACTGCGCACCGTCGCCGTGTTCTCCGAAGCGGACCGGGGCGCCAAGCACGTCCGGCTCGCCGACGAAGCCGTCCTCCTGGGGCCGGCACCGGCCAAGGAGTCCTACCTCCGCGTCGATGCCCTGCTCGAGGC
>JBKPJW010000593.1:0-5843 GCA_046730875.1 Actinomycetota bacterium
GCCGCTCATCGGCCCGTCCGACGTGGTTGAACATTGAGTACGGGTGGAAAACCGATTGAGTTCTGCACATTGCGGCCATAGGGATAGCGGGCTGCAAATCGCTCAGCGTTCCGTAGCCGAAAATGACGGCGTTAGGTGCGAGGTGATCGACGTAGGTGCCGAGGGACTCTCCTCCGACAGGATCGAAAGCGACCCGCACGCCTTTGCCACCGGTGGTGCGGCCGATGACCTCGCCGAGGTCGTCGACCCCCACGAGGGCAACTGCGTTTGCGCCGGTCTCGAGGAGGAGCGATCGCTTCTTCTCTGACCGCGTCGTCGCGACCACCTTCGCCCCAAGTGCGCGTGCGATCTCGATGGCGCCAAGCCCGGCCGAACTGGCGGCGGCAGTGACGAGCACTTTGTCTTCGCATCCGAGATTAGCTGCCTCCGCGAAGGCGAAGTAAGAAGTGAGATATTTCATCCAAACAGAGCAGACCTGGGCATCCGAAAGTTCAGCTGGAGCAAGGGTTAGGTAGTCTGCCGGTAGGACTTGGACATCGCCTTACCTCCGTTTTATGCGTGGAGCTAAATGCCACGTTTGATTTTGATTGGTTAGCCGGCGCTGATGCCGCCGGGGTTATGGGAAGGATGCGGTTACCCGTCCCCGCATGGCTGGTGACCCGCAAAGGTTCCCTCGCCTGCCTCGATCACGGGATGTCAAGGCAAGCGAGGGTATTGGGGTAACCTCCGGCCAAAGATGCCCTAGGGTGGAGGGGCTCTGTGACGCGCAAGCTGTCGGCGTGACGAGCGGTTCAATGAATTTACGAGGACACCGTGGTCATTGACACCATGTGCTTTGGCTCGAGAGCCGGGAAGAACCGCTGGCGTTCTTGGGCCGTGGGCCCGTCGTAGCCCAGGCGCTTGCTGTGCGTCCAACCGAACCGACGAACCGAATCAACGAGCTGCTCGGCGTGTTTGAGCGGGGCCACAGTCGCGTCGATCACGGGTACGCCAATTTCCTCTTGAACCGTTCGGAAGAATCCGAATTCGGCCGTGCAGCCGAGGATGACGACGTCTGCGCCGTCCTGCTCCACGGCCTTGCGGGCTTCGGTCATGATCCGCTTTTCCGTGAGCGCCGGGTCCTCCTGGAAGTCATCGACGCCCATCTCGAGCACGCGCCATGAGGCAAGACGCTCTGATGCGCCGCAACGATGGACGTTCTCGGCCATCTCTGGAATCCATTTTTTCCGTCCGACAAGGATGGAGAATCGTTCGCCCAGACTTCCGGCGATGCTCAGCGCCGAGTGCGCCGGGCCTACAACCACCATGCGATCGGTGATTTCGCGTGCCGCCCGCAGCGCCGGGTCGTAAAAACAACCGATGACGGCGGCGTCATAGCCTTCTTCTTCCGCCCACCGCACCGTTCGCAACAGCTGTGGAAGCATAAGTGCCTCGAAAGCGTTGTATTCAACGTGGGAAGGGCCCTCTCCGTCAAGGGAAACGACATCAACTTCGGTACCGGGACGGACTATCTGGCGGAAGGAATCCGCCATCGCTCGGTTATACACATCGGTGTAGAGCGGGTTGATCCACAGGATTCGGGCGTTCTCCGAGAGATCGTAAAGATTGTTGGTGGGGGTGATCATTCCAATTCACTTCCTTCGGTTTCGGGCAAGAACAGGCTGAGGATGACCGTGACAAACAAGAACATGTTGATAAACAGAATTGTCGAGGTGACTCCGACGGCGGAGGCCAGGAGGAACCCGACAAGACTCGGTGCGACCGTATTTGCGACGCGCTGACCGAAGATCCCGAACCCGTAACCTGAGCCACGAAGGACCGAGGGATAGAGCTCGCCCATCCACGTGTCCCAGACACCCCAGGCTCCCAGAGCGAAGAAGGCCAGAGAGAACATGCCGATATACATCTCGGTCTCGGTTGAGGCTGTCGCGAAGAAGAAACCGCCGCCAGCCGCGGCGAGGACGTAGATCGTGAATATCCATTTGCGGCCAAAGCGTCCGGTCAGGTACGAGGCCGTCATGTATCCGGGGATCATGAGGACCGCGCTCAGGGCAATGAAGGAAAAGCTTGATGAGGCGCTCAGTCCTCGCCCTTCAAGCAATGTTGGCATCCACGACTGAAGTCCCCAGTAGCCCCAAGAGAAGGTGAAGTTGATGAGGACTTGGATGACCGTGATCCGGCCCATCCTCCCCTTGAAGAGGCCCCAGATGGACTGCTTCTCGCCCTCCGACACGGTGAAGATGGTGCCACGGGAGATGCCGCGTGCTCCCAGACGGTCGAGGACATCGTGCGCGTCTTCATTCCGCCCGCGCCTCGCGAGCCAGTACGGGGATTCCGGAACGACCTTGTACAGAACGATGCCCCACAGGCTGGCAAGTGCGCTAACAGCAATGACCCAGCGCCAGCCGTGCCCGCCGAGCAGAGCAGCGGTGCCGAGGGCGGCCAGGATACCAATCGGCCACCCTGCGGCAAGATAGACCGTGGCCTTTCCGCGGACCTTAACCGGGAGCAACTCTTCAAAATAGGGAAAAGTCACAGTGAAGACGCCGGAGAACAACAGCCCGGAGAGGAAGCGAGCCACCGAGAGGGTCTCAAAGTTCGGTGCGAAGCAACTCAGGAGCGTGAAGACGCCATAACCGGCGAAGCTCCATGCACACGTGGCTTTCCTCCCGATCCGGTCAGAAATGGGCCCCCAAACTAGTGACCCGGGGATCATGCCCAGGAAGAGCGCCGAGATGGCGATTCCTACCTGCGTCATGCCGACCTGCAGGCTAGTAGCCAGATCACCAGCAACGTAAGTGAGCATGAGCATTTCCCAGGCTTCGATTGCGAAAGCGAAGAAGAGGACCGCGCAGATTTTAAAGTGGATGGACCCGAAAGGCATGTCGCGGAACGCGTGCCCCACGGCCATGGAGCGAGGCGGGCTCGCCGTCCCGGGCGCTTGCCCTGAAATGAGTGGGTCGATAGTGGACATGTCTTGACCTCCGATATTTTGGACAGGATAAGAAGTACACGCAGCGTTTCTGTGCACGGAGAACAGTCCGGATATCAAGGAATTCAAGGAATTCACCTCGGAGCAGCTCACCCAAGCCTCCACTCGGAGTGGCTCGTCCTTACCTCCCGCCGAGTGATTGCACTCACACTACAAACGAAGATCGCTCCGACAGTGTTCACTTTGCACTTTTGTGATTCGCCCGTTTGGGCGTAAAGCACTGCTCTTCTAGACGCACACCCTCTGCGCCAGTCAAAAAGACTTTGTTTTTTGGGGACATTGGGCAGGCGCTATCCGCCGTTGTTGCTAGGCCTGGCGGTCTCCAACCATCGTCGCAACAGGTTCGATTTCAAGGTAACAGGATCACTGTTATCCATTGAGGAGGTTGCCGGAAGCCCCCGGAATGCCTGAGCCGGCACCTGTGCAGTGGCCGCGGTCCCGGTTACGCCCGGGGCCTTCTCCTCTCCGCTGGGTTAGCAGCGCTGGCCATCGCCCCCACATCACCAAGATCACCGCCGTGATGAAAAACGGAGAATTCCACCGCGAACCCGCCGAACACAGCCCGGCCACCCCGGAAACCGCACCCGACCTCGCACTGACCCACCTCTAAACAGCGCCGCTACGGCCCCGGCCTCCGACCGGGGCCGTACTCAAACTCATCCAGCACCCCCGGTTCGCCCATTCGGCGACTCTTTTCACGCCGCGGTATTCAAGCGGTCCTATGAGGATTGTCCCCATTTGTCGGCAGCGGACCGCGCAGACGCTAGCTGGATACCTAACCGGTGAGAGCGGAAACCGCAGTGTCCTCCAGCGCGGCCTCGGCATAGAGTGAAGCGAACCTGGTGGCTGCGCTGGCCCATCCGAGGACTGCCCGGGGGCGACCGTTGATCTCGTCCACGGCCTGATTTAGGTCAGCTTCCCCTATGGCGTTGAGGTCGGCGCCTTTTTGGAAAATATTGGCGAAGAAGGCCGTTGGCGTTCTCGTTGGATCCACGCTGCCAGGGGTTCGCGGGGTCGCAGAAGTAGACGTAGCTGCCGACGGCTGCCGTCACTTCGGCATGTTTGGCCATTTCCGCTCCCCTGTCCCAGGTGCGGGTCCTCCTTAGTGAGGCCGGAAGCGCACCGAATGCTTCGACGATCCGGTCGCGTAGACCCGCGGGAGCGGTTTCCGCTGGGGATGGTGAACGCCATGAGGACTCCCAGTGTCCTGCCTCGAGGCGGGAAGCAATGTGGGAGGGCCGGTCGCGGATTTTCATCGCATCGTGGATGGAAGGGTGGGCCTTCGCTCTTGTAAGAGCGCGGGGACGCCGACGTGAACGGCTACTCCGTAGAATCGCAGCGGTTCCGGTCGGTACCGCAGGCTCGCGCGCCCGAGCAAACGGTCGGCAATGAACACCCGCTCATCCCCGACAGATAGCGTGCCGACATTATTCGCACTGGCACCACAACCCGGGGCGGCGGGAGCATCTGCCGGCTCAACCCGCCTACACCCTTGCGACCGTTCAACCAGCGGGCGCCTGTGTGCAGGTGAATCTCGAGGATTCTGCAGGCTTCCGAGTTCGAACATCCCTGTTGCATCAGCTGGACATACCGTTCGCGCTTCTCCGTCAGCCCCGAAGGGCCCATTTTCCTTGTACCGCGTCGTGAACGACCCACAAATATCACCGTTTCAGTCAGGTGTTGCGAACTCACGAGAGAGCACCCCTTTCGGACTGGGGCCAAGCGTCCAAGAGGGATCGCCAAAGGGGGCAGCAGCCACGGTTCGTTTCCAGCACTTGTGCCTGCCCGGCCAGAATGGCCCGTGCCACCACAACCCACCCGGAAGCGTCTTCGTTGTCGCCCTGAGGAGGGACAAGCGCCAATTCACTCACGCCGATGGTGCCGAGCCACCGGCCTCGACAGTTCTGGCCCCCGCACACACTGTTATGCACTCTGCCCGTCCAGCTCTAGCCGAATCATGCAGTATGCCCACCATTTTGGTCGGCCCCGTATGTACCGTGATCTCCCACACACAAAGTTCCATTCCAAGACCATGAGGAGATACACATGCCGAACTACAGGGTGTCGATGGATATCGGCGGAACCTTTACTGACATTGTGGCGTACGACCAGGCCGCCGGAACCTACGCGGCCACGAAAGCGTCCACCACACCGGGGAACCTGAGCGCCGGAGTCATCGCAGGCCTCGAATCGATAGTTGATGATCTGGCGGACATCGATTTCCTGGTCCACGGCACCACCCAGGGGCTGAATGCGTTCCTAGAACGTCGTGGGGTTCCCGTGCTACTGCTGGCAACGGCCGGCATCGAAGATACCTATCACATCGCCCGCGGCCCCCGTCTTGAGCTCTACAATGCTCAGTACCGCAAGCCTGCCCCGCTGATCGAGCGAAAGGACGTCATCGGCGTCGGTGGCAGACTGGACAGTCAAGGCCAGGAACTCGTGCCCTTGGACGAACTGGCAGTCCGCCAAGCGGCGCGCCGGGCAGTGGAGGAGGGCTACGGCGCCGTCGCCGTTGCGTTCCTGTTTAGCTACAAGAACGCCTCGCATGAACTCAGGGCCCGCGAAATCCTGCTCGAGGAACTCGGGGAAGAGTTCACGGTCTCCCTTTCGCACGAAGCAGCCAAGGAATGGCGCGAATACGAGCGCACGTCCTCCGCCGTCGTCGAGGCCTACACGGGGCCAGTCGTACGCAACTACCTCCTGGACTTAGAAGAGAAACTCGGTGACCGGGGAGTGGAAGCCCCGCTGCACATTATGCAGTCCTCCGGCGGCGTGCTTACCGCCGAGTCCGCCCGTAAGCGCCCGCTGCAGACACTGCTTTCCGGCCCGGTCGGCGGTGCCATGGGCG
>JBKPJW010000594.1:0-5264 GCA_046730875.1 Actinomycetota bacterium
GCCGTGAAGGAAGCGGGCGGCGTGCCCACCCTGGTCTCGCCGAAGAGCGGCAAGCTGCAGGGCTATAAGGGCACCGAAAAGGGCGAGACGTTCGCCGTCGACCTCACCGCGGCCGAGGCCGACGCCGCCGACTTCCACGCCCTGGTCATCCCCGGCGGCGTGGTCAACGCCGATCACCTCCGCGTGGACAAGGACGCCCAGGCATTCACCCGGGGGTTCTTCGAGCAGCACAAGCCGGTCGCCTCCATCTGCCACGGCCCGTGGATGCTGATTGACGCCGGCGTGGTCAGCGGGAGGAACGTGACCTCGTATCACACGCTGCAGACGGACCTCAAGAACGCCGGAGCGAACTGGACCGACGAGGAAGTAGTAGTGGACCAGGGCCTGGTGACCAGCCGCAGCCCGCGTGACTTGCCGGCCTTCAACGCCAAACTCGTTGAGGAAATTGCCGAGGGAGAACACGCAGGCCAGACGGCCTAGCCGAATCCCTGAGTGCCCGCATCCGACGGCGGCAGGCGCCGCCGTCGATGCTGGCCGTCTGCTTCTGCTGCCGCTTCGATCTTCTGCCGGACACCTACCCACACTGCCGGTTTTGGGGCAGGATATGCCGTGTAACGTGCACCGTCGCGTCGTTGCCGACCCGGCCGACGCCCGCAGCAGCCGCCCCAGCAACAAGGAGTTCCGGACATGACCACGCTCAATCCCTACCTTGGCTTCCGCGACAACGCGAAGGACGCTATGACGTTTTATCAGTCGGTGTTCGGCGGGGAACTGACCATGAGTACCTTCGCCGAGTATCATGCCAGCGAAGACCCGGCCGAGCAGGACAAGATCATGCACGCCCAGCTCAGGACGGACGGGGGCATGGTCCTGATGGGCGCAGACACGCCCAACAGCATGGACTACACCCCGGGCGGCAGCTTTTCCATATCCCTTAGCGGAACGGATGAAGCCGAGCTCCGCGGCTATTTCGACAAGCTGGCCGAGGGCGGCACCGTCGCGATGCCGCTGGAGAAGGCACCGTGGGGCGACATCTTCGGCATGTGCAAGGACAAGTTCGGCGTGGACTGGCTTGTGAACGTCGGCTCCGAGCCCGCCTAGGGAGGCCGACGAGCGCGTCCCGGGGCACGGAAGTTAGCGCTATCCTGAATGCAGCCGGGACAGAGCAGGTTCGAGTCCGTCCTCCTGGCCCAGAGAGGCATGTAATGACCGAGAAGCTGCACCTCAGTCCGGAGGATGATTTCCCCGAGGACCTGACCAAAGTTGCGGACAAGGACCTGCAGGTCCTCGACAGCCAAGTTCAGCGCCAGCTGGACTATGAGTACGTCTCGGATGGGGAGCCGAATCCGGAGACGGAATTCCGGCATTACGACCTTGATGAGGAGTTTGAACAGCGGGACCAGCGGGGCGCCTGACCGCCCGGACAATCCTCCCCTCGTCGGTTATTCCGCCGGAGCCCGGCGACCTAGGTGTTCTGCGCCCTTAGACTGCCGAGCAGTACATCCAGCCGGCAGCTCACTAGACTGGGCTGACCATTCTGAAAAGAAACGAGCCCTCATGACCCCGGCAGCTGCCGCGCGTTCCCTCCCACTCAGGTGCAGCGTGCCGCGGTCACGCCCGGCGTGACCGGCCCGGTCCGTCTGGAGGTTACAGCGGCGGGCCATATCGGCCACGTCTTCGCTTCGCGGCGAGATGCCGGCCGGTCTGTTCCTGCCCTGGAGGCCGGGTCTGCACCCGCCGTCGTACTCATCCACGGCATCGGCGCCTCACACCGGTACCTGCGCCGGCTGCACACCCTGCTGGCCGGCTCCAGAGAGACCTACTCGATCGACCTGCCGGGTTTCGGCGCAACGCCGCGGCCGGAGCACGCGCTCTCCGTTGCCGCCCACGCCCGCTACATCCTCGACGCTATGGAACAGCTTGGCGTGACGGAATTCGTGCTCGTGGGGCATTCGATGGGCGCGCAGTTCGTAACCGAGGCCGCGCTTCAGGAGCCGGGACGGATCTCGGATCTGGTGCTGATGGGACCGGTGGTGGACCCCAAACGCGGCACGGTAGCGCAGCAGGCCCTGGCCCTGGGCCGGGACTGCCTCTTTCACGAGAGCCCCTCCTCGAACGCCCTGGTTTTCACTGACTACCTGCGTTGCGGTCCCACCTGGTACTTGAAGACACTGCGGGTCATGATGGACTACCCCCTGGAGCAGAAGATCACCGGCGTTTCCGCGCCGGTGCTCGTGGTGCGGGGCGCCAGTGACCCCGTGGCGGACGCGGACTGGAGCCGCCAGCTGGCTGGGCTCGCCCGCCGCGGGCAGCTGCTGGAAGTCCAGGGAACCGGCCACGTGGTCCAGCACAACCGGGCCCTTGAAGTGCGGGAGGCGATTCTGGCTTTCACGGGTATGGGCGCGGCGGCGGGCGAACCCCTTCCGGGGGCCGCCGGGTGACCCGACCGGTCAACCCGCGGCAGCACGCCTAGACCTCGAAGTGGGTCCGCGTGGGCCCCTGACCGAGTGATTCGACCACTCCGGCGGCGACGACGTGAAGCTTGATGTTCCGGGCGCTTGATGCCGACTTCAGCAGCTCGAACGCCTCGTCCTGGCTGCAGCGGTTCTGCGCCATGATGATGCCGACGGCCACGTCAATTGCGGTCCGCGTTTCCAGTGTTGCTTTAAGGTTGGCGGCAGTGTCGCTGCTGTGTGCGAACCGGACGGCGAGCCGCAGGGCCAGCGACGTCTGGTGGACAAAGTCACGGGCCAGATCCGTGGCGCGGACGTCGAACCGGCCCGGCCGATGGGAATACAGGTTCAACGCGGCGCGGGTTTCGCCTTCCAGCAGGAACGGCAGCGCCAGGATGGAGCGGAATCCGTGCCCACGCACGGTCGCGGCGTACTGCGGCCATCGATCGTCGCGTTCAAGGTCCTCGACGTGGACTGTTTCCTGTTCCCGGCTAGCCGTCATGCACGGGCCGTCGCCGTAGGCGTACTGAATTTCGTCCATGGCCTGCGCGGCCGGGCTGCTACTGGCGACGGTGGCCGCCTTCCTGTGCCGAAGCAGCGTGATGCCGCACAGGATCTCGTCGCCGGTCTCTGAAAGGCTGCGCGCGGACGCACGCGCGAGCTCGCCGAGGAACTCCTCGACGTCGGAGCTGCTGAGCACCGATTCATGCAGGTGCTGGTTGATGGAATTTGCGGTTGACTGGCTGTCCACTTAGCTGTTGTGCCGTTTCACTCAGGTCAAGACGACCCGGCTGTGCATCCCACCGCGGCAGGGCGGATTCGGGGCAGCGGCCAGCCGGATCGAAGAACAATCCAACGGCTTGCTGCAAAACCGTACCGGGCGATTATATACAGGCAGACAAGCACGCTCCAGACGGCGCCGGTGTGCGGCAGGCGCAAAATCAGGCACAAAGGCCCTCACAGGGCTTTGAGGCCGGGCGGATAGTTGGAGTGAACGGTCACCGGGCCCGTTTCGGGCGTGCGGAGCCCGTAGGAACGGACTAGTTCAGCCGCCCAAGACCGACGGGGGCCATGGCGGACGATCCGACTGGAAAGCCATTGCGCATGAGCATCTTTGAAGACAGGGTCGACGCCGGAAGGCAGCTCGGCCGGCGTCTGGGGGAACTGCGTGGCCAGGACATTGTGGTCCTGGGCCTGCCGCGCGGTGGCGTGCCCGTCGCCTTCGAAGTCGCCGCCGCGCTGGACGCTCCCCTGGACGTGATAGTGGTGCGGAAACTCGGACTTCCGTATCAGCCCGAGCTCGCCATGGGGGCGATCGGTGAAAACGGTGTCAGGGTTCTGGAGGAGCACGTCCTAGCTCAGTCCCGGGTCAGCGAAGACGAACTGCGTGCCGTTGAAGAGCACGAACGCGCCGTGCTGGAAAACCGCGTGGCCCTGTTCCGGAAGGGCCGAACGCGGAGCGACCTGACCGGCCGTATCGCGGTAATCGTCGACGACGGGATCGCCACCGGCTCCACGGCCCGGGTGGCCTGCCGAATCGCACGTAAACAGGGCGCGGCCCGGGTGATATTGGCCGTTCCGGTTGCCCCGGCGGATACCCTCGCCGGCCTGAGCGAACCGGATGAAGTGGTCTGCCTGGCGACGCCGCGCCATTTCGCCGCCGTCGGTTACCACTACCGGGACTTCTCGCCGACTGACGACGAGGAAGTGGTGAGCCTGCTCGATCTTGCGGCCAAACGACTGGAGAGCACGCCACCGCCCTTCTGGTCCTCGGCGGCGTACGCCGACAGTGCCCCCGACGTCGACGAGGAAGTGGAGATCCCCTCGCGCGGCGTTCGGCTCCAGGCCCAGCTCCATCTTCCGGTGCCGCCCCGTGCCGTGGTGCTGTTCGCCCACGGCAGCGGCAGCAGCCGCCACAGTCCCCGGAACCGCTACGTGGCCGGTGTCCTGCAGCAGGCTGGGCTCGGCACCCTGCTGCTGGACCTGCTGACGCCCGCGGAAGAGCGCAGCCGTGCCAACGTTTTCGACATCGAACTCCTGGCCCGCAGACTGTCCTCGGCAACCGACTGGCTGTCCATCCGGGTGGACAGGACCTCCTGCGAGGTGGGCTACTTCGGTGCCAGCACGGGGGCCGGGGCCGCTCTGTGGGCGGCGTCGGAGCCCTCCGCGCGGATCGCGGCCGTGGTCTCCCGCGGCGGCCGCCCCGATCTCGCCGGCCCGCGGTTGTCCGCCGTGACCGCGCCCACGCTCCTGATTGTGGGGAGTCTGGACCGCGAGGTCCTGGAACTGAACCGCAAGGCGAAAGCCATGATGCGCTGCCCCAGCCAGCTCGCCGTCGTACAGGGAGCCACGCACCTGTTTGAAGAACCCGGCACACTCGCGGCGGCGGCAATCCTCGCGCGGGACTGGTTTGTCGATTTCTTACTTCCCGCCGACGGGATCAGCCAGCGGGCCACGGGCGTCTGAAGGCGACGGTCTGCAGGCGACGGTCTGCAGGCGACTAGGGGGACAGGCGGCCCTCGGCCCGGGCGCGGATGCCCAGGAGCATCCGCCGCTCCATGAGGAACTGCGCCGGCTCCAGCAGCGCGCGGAGGACCACCCCGGCGGCCAGGGGCGAGTAGTCGTACCGGGTTCGGGAGAGAAGTCTGCTCGCCTCGGTCCCTACGGGCCGCAACACAAACGTCCAGCCGACGTCCAGACGGCGTCCTGCCGGAGGAATCCCGCCCGGCGACATGCTCCCGGTGCGCAGGTCAATCGTTCCGCCCAGACCCAGCACGGCCTCGGACTCGAGAAGCCTGACCTGCAGTCCGC
>JBKPJW010000595.1:0-7635 GCA_046730875.1 Actinomycetota bacterium
AGCTGCGCGGCTTCGGGAGCCGGGCAGCACACCAGCCTGGCCAAGGTACGGAAGCGCCGGTCCTCATCCGGGACGCAGAATTCCGTATTGGTGGCGCGAAGGTGCGCGTGACGGAATTTACGCCGTCGAGCGGGTCAATTACGGTCATTACCGGGCCGACGGGGTCCGGCAAGTCCACCATCCTGCGAGGTATCGCCGGCCTCCTCTCGCACGTTGACGGTGGAGAAATTTCGGGCACGGTGCGCGTCGCCGGAACCGACCGTGCCACCACGCCGCCGCGCGACACCGCCCGCCTCATCGGCGTCGTCTTGCAGAATCCCCGCGCCGCATTCGCCACTTCCCGGGTCCGGGACGAGATCGCCCTTGCGCTTGAGCTGCGCGGCATGGCATCCGGGGCCGCCAAGGCCCGGGTGTTGGAGGTCGCGGAGCATATCGGCGTGTCGGCGCTGCTGAACCGGGATGTCAGCACCCTCTCGGCGGGTGAAGCAACGCTCGTAGCCATCGCGGCCGCCGTGGTGGAGCGTCCGGCCCTGCTCCTGGTTGATGAGCCACTGGCGGACCTTGACACTGCAGCACGCGGACACGTCATCGCCGTGCTTGACGCACTCGCCCGCGACGGTGTCTGCGTCATCGTGGCGGAACACCGGGCGCAGCCGCTCGTACCGGTTACCGACTCGTGGTGGACCATCGAGAACGGCGTCCTGTTGCCGGGTGCCGCGCCATCTGCTTCCCCGACGGTTTCGCTCCCAACGCCGACACCGCCAGCGGAGCAAGAGCCCGTCCTGACTGCGACAAATCTCGCGGTGCACCGCAAGGGCACGCCGCTGGTGCGCGACGCATCCCTGGCCCTGCGCCGCGGTGAAGTAGTTGCCTTGGTGGGGCCGAACGGGGCCGGGAAGTCATCCCTCCTTGTGGCGCTTGCCTTGGGTGAAGGAACGGTTGACGGCGGCATGGTCGACGGCGGCCGGGTCGCCTTGGTACCGGACGCCTCGGACGACCTCTTCACGAGGGACACCGTCGCGGCAGAGCTCCGCGCGGCGGAGCGGCGCCGAGCGCGCGCTGCGCGTCAGGCCCGAACCGGGCTTCACCAGGACCGGCGCGGTGATGACCAGCTTGCCCCGATCCCCGCGGAGTCACGCCTGGCCCGTTTGCGGGGACGCGTCCGGATGCCCATCGGACAGGAGCATCCGCGGGACCTCTCTGCAGGGGAGCGCAGGATCCTCGCCATCGCGCTGCAGACCATGGACAACCCCCAGGTACTCCTGATTGATGAGCCCACCCGGGGACTCGATCCTGCGGCGCGAACAGCAGTCTCGACGGCGCTGCGGGCCGCGGCGGACTCCGGCGCGGCGGTCCTGATCGCCACCCACGACCTCGACTTTGCCCACGGCCTCGGCGCCCGGATCCTCCCGATGCGTGACGGCGTCGCGCCCTCTTCCGTGCCGGCCAATGCGCCGGAACCGCCTCCTCAGTTTCACCGGCAGGCAGGTGCCGAACCAAGACCGAGCGTCCTCGACGAACAATCAGACACCCCGAGCGCGGAAAGCCTCCGCCGCATCCGGATGCCGCGGGGCGTTGAGCTTGCCGTTCTCGCAGCTGCCAACGTTCTGGCTCTCGCAGCGTTCTGTTGGCCGCTGCTCGCTGCGGCCTTCCCGGAGGATGCCGCCGCGGCTCTCCCCTACGCGGCGCTGGCCGTCGCGCCCCTCGCGGTGGTCGCCGTCGTTGTGTCCTTGGACGGATCGGTCCGATCCGCACATACGGTGGCGCTGCTCGGCGTCCTGGCCGCCGTAGGTTCGGCGGTGCGGGTGGCCAGCACCGGCGTCGGAGGTGTGGAGGCAGTGTTTATCCTGCTGATCCTGGCCGGCCGGGCCTTCGGTGCCCGTTTCGGTATGCTCCTCGGCGCCGCCACCATCGCCCTCTCAAGCGCCTTGTGGGGTGGCATCGGGCCGTGGACACCGTTCCAGATCTTCGCCTGCGCGTGGGTGGGCGCAGTGGCGGGAATGCTCCCCCGCCGGGTGCGGGGAAGATCCGAGCTGTGGATGCTGGGCGGCTACGGCATCCTGGCGTCCTACGTCTTCGGCCTGCTGACCAATCTGTGGTTCTGGCCCTTCGCGGTGGGCGCCGGCACCGGCATCTCCTATGTGCCCGGCGCGCCGCTTGCCACCAACCTCAGCAGCTTCCTGCTCTACTCGCTGGTGACGTCGACGGCGGGCTGGGACACCCTGCGTGGCATCACCACGGTCATCGGAATCGCCGTGGTGGGACGGGCCATTCTCGCCGCACTCCGGCGAGTGAAGCCGGTCTCCAGCGCGGGCGGGCAAGCCACGCAGGCGTCAGCCACCCAGGCCAGCGACCGGCTCCAGCTCACACCTTGAAGTACTTGGCCTCCGGGTGGTGGAACACGAACGCGTCGGTGGATTGTTCAGGGTGCAGCATCAGCTCATCGCTGAGGACCACGCCCATCCGCTCCGGACGCAGTAGTTCCGTTACTTTGCGGCGGTCCTCCATGTCCGGGCACGCAGGGTATCCGAGCGAGAACCGCGCACCGCGGTAGTCGAGCTTGAACAGGCCGGCCTTGTCCTTCGGCTCCTCGGCAGCGAAACCCAGCTCCGAGCGGATGCGCGCATGCCAGAACTCCGCGAGCGCCTCCGTGAGCTGCATGACCAGGCCGTTGAGTTCGTAGTAGTCGCGGTAGTGGTCGCCGGCGAAGAGCTTGGCAGTCACCTGATCGACATTACCGCCGGCGGTGACCAGCTGCACCGGCAGGACGTCGATCTGCCCCGATTCGCGCGAGCGCACGAAGTCGGCGAGGCACAGGTGCCGGTCGCGGCGCTGGCGCGGGAAGTCGAAACGCAGCCGCTCGGTGCCGATGGGACCGCCTGATCCCCCGTCCGGGGCGAGCAGGCCCTCGGTGCCGAGGACGCCGTCGCGGTCCTCTCCGTGGTGCAGCACCACCACCTGTTCCCCCTCGGAGACCACCGGGAAGTAGCCGTACGCGACGGACGCGTCGAGCATTCCCTCGCCGAGGATGCGGTCCATCCAGTACCGCAGGCGCGGCCGGCCCTCGCGCTCCACCAGTTCCTCATAGGAGGCCCCGTCCTCGCCGCGGCCCGGCTTGAGCCCCCACTGCCCCATGAACGTGGCGCGCTCATCGAGGAAAGCCGCGAAGTCGTGGAGTGCCACGCCGCGCACGATGCGAGTGCCCCAGAACGGCGGCGACGGCACGTGGTTGTCGGCGGCGACGTCGGACCGGCCGGGCATCGCCTCCGGCTCGGTCACCTTGAACTTCGGGCCTCCTTTATGAATCCGCTTCTTCAGCGCGGGCAGGCCCACCTCTGCGGGATCGGCGCCGCGGGCCACCTGTACCAGCGGCTCCATGAGTGACAGGCCCTCGAAGGCGTCTTTCGCGTAGCGGACCTCGCCGTCGAACTGCCCTGCCAGGTCCTGCTCGACGTAGGCGCGGGTCAGGGCTGCGCCGCCGAGGATGATCGGCCACTTCTTCGCCAGGCCGCGGGACTGCAGTTCCGCCAGGTTCTCCTTCATCACCACCGTGGACTTCACGAGCAGGCCGGACATGCCGATCACGTCCGCGTTGTGCTCCTCGGCCGCGGCGATAATGTCGGCGATCGGCTGCTTGATGCCCAGGTTGATCACTTTGTAGCCGTTGTTGGTGAGGATGATGTCCACCAGGTTCTTGCCGATGTCATGCACATCGCCGCGCACGGTGGCGATCACCATGGTTCCCTTGCCCGAGGAATCCGATTTCTCCATGTGTGGCTCGAGCAGAGCCACCGCGGTCTTCATCACCTCGGCGGACTGCAGCACGAACGGCAGCTGCATCTCGCCGGCGCCGAAGCGTTCGCCGACAACCTTCATGCCTTCGAGGAGGTAGTCGTTGATGATGCCGAGCGGGGTCATGCCCTCGCTGCGAGCCAGGTCCAGGTCCTCTTCGAGGCCCTTTCCTTCGCCGTCGATGATGCGCCGCTCCAGGCGCTCGCCGGTGGGCAATGCCGCAAGCTCCGCGGCGCGCTGGTCCTTCAGCGCTGCGGTGTCGACGCCGGCGAAGAGGTCCAGCATGCTGTTCAGGGGGTCGTAGGTGATGTTGCCGTCGGCGTCGTATTCGCGGCGGTCCCAGACGAGGTCCAGGGCCACCTTGCGCTGCTCCTCCGGCAGGGTAGCGAGCGGCACGATCTTGGCGGCATCGATGATGCCGCTGGTCAGGCCGGCCTGCACGGCCTCGTGCAGGAACACCGAGTTCAGGGCCATGCGCGCTGCCGGGTTCAGGCCGAAGGACACGTTAGAGACGCCGAGCGTGGTCTGGATGCCGGCATACTTCGTGGTGATCTGGCGGATGGCCTCGATGGTTTCGATGCCGTCGCGGCGGGTTTCCTCCTGGCCGGTGGCGATGGGGAAGGTCAGGGCGTCGACGATGATGTCCTCGACGCGCATCCCCCATTCACCCACCAGGGCGTCGACGAGGCGCGAGGCGATGGCTACCTTGCCTTCGGTGGTGCGTGCCTGGCCCTGTTCGTCGATGGTCAGGGCGATGACGGCGGTGCCGTGTTCCTTCACGAGCGGCATGATGCGCGCGAAGCGGCTGTCCGGGCCGTCGCCGTCCTCGTAGTTGACGGAGTTGACCACCGGGCGTCCGCCGATGTGTTCGAGTCCGGCCTGCAGGACGGGAGGTTCGGTGGAGTCGATGACGAGCGGGAGCGTGGAGGCCGACGCGAAACGTGAGACGACCTCTTTGATGTCCGCCACGCCGTCGCGCCCCACGTAGTCAATGCAGACATCGAGCAGGTGCGCGCCGCCGCGGACCTGCTCGCGGGCGATGTCGACGCAGTCGTCCCAGCGCTCTTCCAGCATCGCATGGCGGAATGCCTTCGAACCGTTCGCGTTGGTGCGCTCGCCAATGGCGAGGTAGGCGGACTCCTGGTCGAAATTCACGTGGTGGTAGAGGGACGCGATGCCTGCTTCACGCTCGGTGGGAAGGCGTTCGACAGCATTTCCGCTAGCGGAGCTCCTCCCGCCGCTGGTGACGGCAACGCTGGCGCGCAAGGGCGCAAGACGCTCGACGACGGCGGCCATGTGCTCCGGCGTCGTACCGCAGCAGCCGCCGACGAGGCCGAGGCCGAATTCGCGTACGAACTGCTCGTGCGCGGTGGCGAGTTCGGTGGGCGAGAGCGGGTAGTGCGCGCCGTTGGCGCCCAGCACGGGCAGGCCGGCGTTGGGCATGCAGGCGATCGCTACGGAGGACTGCTTGGACAGGTGGCGCAGGTGCTCGCTCATCTCGTCCGGCCCGGTGGCACAGTTCAGGCCGATGGCGTCGACGCCGAGCGGCTCGAGGGCGGTGAGCGCGGCGCCGATTTCGGAGCCCATGAGCATGGTTCCGGTGGTTTCGACGGTCACTTCGACGAAGATGGGGAGCCGGATGCCGCGGGACACGATGGCCTGCTTGCAGCCGTTGACTGCGGCTTTGGTCTGCAGGAGGTCCTGGCTGGTTTCGATGAGGAAGGCGTCCGCTCCCCCGTCGATGAGACCCTCGGCCTGCAGCGCGAAGGTCTTCTTGAGGTAGTCGTAGGTGGTGTGGCCGAGGCTGGGGAGCTTGGTGCCGGGCCCCATCGAGCCGAGGACCCACCGCATGCGTCCGTCTGTTTTTTCTGCCGCCTCAGCACGGTCGCGGGCGATCTCCGCGCCCTTCCGTGCGAGCTCTTCGATCCGGTCGTCGATGCCGTAGTCGGAGAGGTTCGACCAGTTCGCGCCGAAGGTGTTGGTTTCGACCGCGTCGATGCCCACCGCGAAGTAGGCGTCATGGATGTCCGCGAGCACATCGGGTCGCGTGGCGTTGAGGATCTCGTTGCAGCCCTCCAGCCCCAGGAAGTCGTCCTCAAGGGACAGCTCCCGCCCCTGCAGCATGGTGCCCATGGCCCCATCGGCGATGACGACCCGATGGTTCACCGCATCCAGCAGCTCCTGCGAACGGACGGGGCGGGGAACGGACTCAATATCAAGCGCAAAACGAGGCATTCAAACAGGTTACGGGTGGGGGCGGGAACGTTGCGCTGTGTGTCCGTGTACTACGACGGCGCGTGGGGTTCTTGATCTGCCACTGCACGCCTCACCGGCGGACTACTGGTGCCGGCGCTGCGAACTTGGGGAACTCGAGGTGTGCCGGAGCATGACCCGCGCTGCCGGCCTGAGCGACTGGTTGATCGATACCGGCTTGGATGCCGCTGACTACCTCGTCAAGACCGGCATGGCCGAGGTCTCCGGCGGGCGAACCCACGAGATCGTCCGGCTGGAACTCGTCGCCGAAGGCTGATCAGGGAGATGGACAGCCCGGCGGATTACGCCGACGAGTTCGGCCAGCGGCTTCACGCGCTCACCCGCGGCGCCGTCGGCTTCAAAACAGTTCTCGCCTACCGCGCCGGATTCGACCAGAATCTCAGCCGGCCGGCTCCGGCAGCGGTGGCCGCAGCGGCCCGCCGCTGGCAGGAGAACCTGCGCGCCGGCACCAACCCGAGGCTCACCGACGTGACACTCATTGCCCACGGGATCCACACTGCGGTATCGATGAAGCTTCCGCTGCAGTTCCATGTGGGATTCGGTGACCGCGACCCGGTCCCCCGAAGTCCGGGACACACCCATCATGCTGCTCCACTGCTATCCCTACGAACGCTAAGCCGGCTATCTGGCCCACGCCTTTGAAAACGTCTACCTGGACGTGAGCCTTGCCGTGAACTTCACCGGGTCACGGAGCCGGGATCTGGTAGCCCGCTCGTTTGAACTGGCCCCCTTCACAAAAATCCTGTACTCATCCGACGCCCTCGGCCCGGCCGAACTCCACTACCTCGGAGCGAGACTGTGGCGCAACGCAGTCGCCAAAGTAGTGGGCGGATGGATCGACGACGACGACTGTTCCGCGGCGGACGCCCGCAGGATCGTGCGACTCGTCGCACACGACAACGCCCGCCGCGTGTACGGGCTCCGTTGAGCTCGGTGCCGGGACCCGAGCGAGCAGAGCGGAGATCAAGTGCTGAACCCTGGCGCGGGCGGCGCACTGCGCCGCCCGCGGCGGGCGGGGGGACGATGGCCTGCCTGAGCGGGCTCGTCAGGCAGGCCACCCGTCCCGCTGCTCACGCCGTGGCCGGGGCCAGAACGACATCGAAGCGGGTGCGGGACCAGGTGCGCTCCCCGAGGTTCCGCCCGTCCGGAGTTGGAGTGCCGGGAGCTTGCTCATTGAAGACTTTGATTAGGGATTCCTTGACGCCGAAAACACTGTCGCCTATTTCGAGCTGCCTGTCGCCGTGGACGAAGATGTGCGTGACGAGCGCCCGCATGTCCGGGGCGGTGACCATAAAATGCAGGTGCGAGGCGCGCATGGGGGAACGACCCGTGGCCACGAGCATTTTGCCGACCGGCCCGTCGTGCGGAATGGGATACGGCGTGGGGGTCAGCCCCCAGAAACGGTAGTGGCCCTGTTCATCCGAGTAAAGATGGGCCCGCCCGCTAACCCGGTGCTCCGAGTACTGGACGTCATAAAAGCCGTCCTCGTCAGCTTCCCAAACTTCGATCCGGGCTCCGGAGATGGGATTGCCCTCGGTGTCTGTGACAGTGCCCTCGACCCAGCAGGGC
>JBKPJW010000596.1:0-10667 GCA_046730875.1 Actinomycetota bacterium
GTGTTAGTTCGGACCCTGCGAGTTCGGACCCTGCGAGTTCGAACCCTGTGAGTTCGAACCCTGTGAGTTCGAACCCTGTGAGTTCGAACCCTGCCGTGCTGACCGCTTCCCCGCCGTCAGCCGTGGCAACTGCCCGATCCTCAGTGGTTACAACCATGGTGGTCACCTCATCTACCGTGAAATCCTGCCTGGTAGCGGCGTCCGGAGCGTTTCAGGCTACAGCGACGGCGGCAGCCTGCGCCAATTCTTCAATCTTGTCCGGACGGAACCCGGACCAGTGGTCCTGGTCGGTAACGACAACCGGAGCCTGCATGTAGCCAAGGGACTTCAGTCGTTCAAGGGCCTCCGCATCCTGGGAGATGTCGACGCTCTGGTAGGCGATACCCTTCTTGTCCAGCGCGCGGTAGGTCGCGTTGCACTGAACGCAGGCCGGTTTCGTGTAAACCGTAACAGTCATGGTCCTATCCCCTTTGTTGAAGTCTTCTGTGGAGCGCTGTCCCGGCTCCGACCGTCCCGCTTGATGCTCTGCTGGAACTGTATTTCGATACTACATGTAGTGCAAGAGCCTCACGCGGACCCCAAGATGATGTATTACAAGTATGTCATTTCACCCACCGTTAATCCACAGGAGGGGGCCCTCCAAATGTCCGGATTTCAGCTGTTTTGGCGGACGAAATCCACACCCTGTGCAGTAGTTACCCACATTAATCACCCCCGCGTGTCGCACCGCAGACGGCGTGTCGTGCCGCCCCTCGGGGAGGCCGAATGGTGGCGTCGACCACTACATGTGGTGTCCGGAAACACCGAAGAGGCGGGCACCGTGATGCCCGCCTCTTCGGATCGTGATTGTTCTAACACGGGGGCGTGTCCTACCACCCGGCTCCGTCCTGTCGCGGCTCTCTTCCCAATTCAGTGGGCTGTGCTCGTGGCGGAGCGGGTAGCGCCCTTGATGGCGGCACTCTTCGTAAAAGCGTGGTCGAGCACGATCTGCTGCACGTCGAGGTAGCCCGTCTCAAATCCCGCCCGGCAGTAGCACAGGTAGAACAGCCACATCCGCTGGAAGACCGCGTCGAAGCCCAGGGCCCCGACCTCGTCCACGCGGCCCACGAACCGTTCCGCCCAGAGCCGGAGTGTCTGCGCATAGTGCTCGCCGATAGCAAGGCGTTCGCGGACGCGCAGTCCGGTCTGCTTCTCGGTGATGTCCTCGATGGCGCGAACGGACGGGATGACCCCGCCCGGAAAGATGTACTTGTGCACCCAGGTGTAGCTGCTACGGGTGGCCATGAGCCGGTCGTGGGCGATCGTGATGGCCTGGATGGCCACCTTGCCGCCGGGGGCCAGGACGCGCTCGATCGTCTGGAAGTACGTGGCCCAGTATTCGAAGCCGACGGCCTCGATCATTTCGACCGAGACCACGGCGTCGTACTCACCTTCCACGGCCCGGTAGTCCTTGAGCGCGATCGTGACGGCGTCGGCATAGCCGGCCTCGGCCACGCGCTGACGGGCCAGTTCCTGCTGTTCGCTGGAGAGCGTGACGGAGTAGACCGTGGCGCCGCGGGCCGCGGCGCGCAGGGCCAACTCCCCCCAGCCGGTGCCGATTTCCAGGACGCGCGTGCCTTCCTTCACGCCGGCCTTGTCCAGCAGGCGGTCAATCTTGGCCTGCTGGGCGGCGGCCAGCCCGTCCCAGGACACGCTCCGCAGGGCGTCGCCGGTTTCCGGGAAGAGGGCGCTGGAGTACGTCATGGTGCTGTCCAGGAACGAGGCAAAGAGCTCATTGGAGAGGTCGTAGTGCCGGGAGATGTTGGTGCGGGTGTTCCTTTCGGTGTTCCGTTCCCGGCGCGGCTGGCGCGGAAGGTAGAGGCTGCGCAGCTTCTGCAGCGGCTTGGGAACGAGCGTCCCGACGCGGGCGGCAAAGACCTCCATGACGGCGGTGAGATCGTCCGCGTCCCAGTCGCCGGCCATAAACGACTCCCCCAGGCCGATCAGGCCGCCGTCGCCCAGCCGGGTGGCAAACGCTTCCGGCCGGTTGATCGTCATGACGGGGTAAGCGGCGCCGCCGGGCGCCTCACCCGAGGCTGCCCCGCCCAGCACTGCTTTGTCCGAAACTGCCTTGCCCAACACTGCCTTCCCCAGCACCGTCCCGTCCGGGTAGTGCACTGCCAGAGGCAGACTGCGCACGGCGGCCTTGAAGATGGCGTCGGCAGCGCGCCCGGCCACTCGGGCCACCAGGGTCGAGGGCACCGCGGCGATGCCGGGCCAGATGGCCGGGTCGATGGTGGCCGGCGCCCGGGGGACGGTGTAGGGCCTGTTCTCTGGAACCGTGTTTGCCCTGTTTTCGGTGCTGCTCCGGGCCGTGCCCTGTGCCCGACCCGTACCGGATCCGGTCGCTTCGGTCATTGTCACTGAACTGCCTCCTGTGAAGGGTGGTGCGGTCTTTTGATGATGGGCAGGCGCCGTGCCCACAGCCTGATGCCCTGCCAGCGGATCTGCGCCGTGACCCGCAGCGGGGCCAGGGGTACCGCGAGCGCCGCGGACAGGATGCTCCGCAGGATGGCTTCGCGGCGGAAGCCGTCCATGGTGGCGATGAAGGGCTGGTGTCCCTCCCGTTCCAGGACGATCGATACGGCGAGCCGTTCGCCGGGTTCGGGGAGCTTCATCCGGTACCGGCCGTCGACGTCGTTGAAAGGCGAGACGTAAAACGCCTTGGGGACGCTCGCCCGGCCCGTGCCGTCCGTTTGGAGGAGGTAGCAGTGCCGTTCCCCGTACGTGTTGTGGACCTCGACGACGACGCAGCGCAGCTCGTCCGCCGCATCATGGCACCAGAACACGCTTAGCGGGTTGAAGACGTGGCCGAAGACCCGGGCGCTGGCGAGCATCGTGATGCGTCCGCCGTCGAGCTGGACTCCCTGCGTGGCGAGGTACCGTTCCACGTTGCCGCGCAGGGTGCCGTCCGGGTCGCCGAAGTGATCCTCCACCCGGAAACCGGCCAGCGGCCGGAGCGGGCGCGGCAGCTCCGGGAGGTGGTCGACGTCGACATACCAGCTGTAGCTGCGGTAAGTGAAGGCGTTGTGCAGCGGGGTGCGCCGCACATGCGAGATAGAGGTGCGGTAGATGGCGGGTTTGCGGGCGTCAGTGCGGCGGGCGTCAGCGCTGTAGCTGACGGGGTTGTGGGTGGCGGGGTTGTGGGTGACGGTGCGGTGGACAGATTCCTGTGCGCTCATGACGCCTCCGCTGCGGCCGGCTGCATGTCCGGGTCCACGGCGACGGCGCCGATGTTCACCGGAAGCTGGTCCCAGTCCCGGCCCAGTCGGGCGGCCGCCCTGAGGCCGGACAACGCGCCGTCCTCGTGGAATCCCCAGCCGTGGTAGGCGCCGGCGAAAGCCAGACGCTCGTCGCCGAGCGCGAGGATGCGCTGCTGGGCTTTCAAAGATTCCGGGGTGTACTGCGGGTGTTCATAGACCATCCGGTCCAGGACCGCGGCGTCATCGATCAGTTCGGATTCGCCGAGGCTGACGATGTACCTGCCGCCGTCCACGGGCTCGAGCCGCTGAAGCCGGGTCATGTCGTAGCTGACAAGGACTTTTTCCGGCCGGGCGTCGCAGGACGGAAGCCGGTAGTTCCAGGAGGCCCTGGCGTTGGGGCTGGCCGGCAGGACGGCTTCGTCGCGGTGGAAGAGGGTCTGGTTTAGCGAGTACGGCATGCCGCCAAGGGCATCCCTTTCGTCAGCCGAGGCATCGGTGAGCATGCGCAGGGCCTGCTCCGGATGGGTCGCAAGCACGACGGCGTCATAGGTCTCCGTCAGCGTCCCGGAACCCCGCGCGGACGTGACCTCGACGCCGTCGGCGTGCCGCCGGACCGCGGTGACGGGGCTGGCGAGCCGGACATCCGGCAGGGTCTCGGCCACTTTGTCGACATAGCTGCGGGAGCCGCCGGTGACCGTCCGCCACTGCGGCGAGCCCTTGACACCGAGCAGGCCGTGGTTGGCCAGGAACGTGAACAGGTAGCGGGCCGGGTACGCCAGCGCGGTGGCGGGGTCGCAGGACCAAACGGCGCTGACCACCGGGGTCATGAAGTGCGAGATGAAGTAGGGGCTGAACTTTTCCCGGGCCAGGAACTCCCCCAGCGTCAGTTCCTCTCCCGTGCCCGTTGTGTCGCTGGCCGGGTCCCGGTTGGGGTTGGGGCTGTACGGGCGTTCCGCCAGCAGCGCGCGGGCCCGGCGGTGGAACCGGGTGACCTCCACCAGCATCCATAGGTAGCGGCCGCGCAGCAGGGTGGACGGCCGCGGCAGGATGCCGCTCGCATGGGGCCGTGCGCCGGCGTATTCCAGACCGCAGCCGTCGCAGCGAACGGACATGCTCATCTCGGAGTCCTGGGTCTGGACGCCGAGTTCGGCGAACAGGCGCAGGAGCGTGGGGTAGGTCCGATCGTTGTGGACGATGAAGCCGGTGTCCACGCCGAGGGTGGGCCCGTCCTGCTGCAGCACAGCGTGGGTATGGGCGTGGCCGCCGAGCCGGGAGTCCGCCTCGAAGAGGGTTACGTGGTCCTGCCCGTTGAGCACGTACGCGGCGGTCAGCCCCGCCACTCCGCTGCCGATGACGGCCACCCGCCGGCCTGCCGGAATCCTAGCTGCTTGCGACACTGGTCTGCTCCTGTTGCCTGGTCCGAAAACTTGCCGAGCCCAAGACTGCCAGGCCCAAACGTCTTATGGGCAATTCGTCGCAGCCGGGCTGGCGGATGAGTGTCGACTCGGCATTTTTTCGTTCGGCGGCCTTGCGCCCCTGGCATGGTCCGGATATGCCACAATGAAGCGGGATTTCCGGTCCCGCCTCGGTGGACCGGCTACCAGGCGAAGGGCAGCCCTTGATAAACCCCGTCCATCTACGGACCCTTGTGGAAGTGATTCGGCTCGGTTCGTTCGCGGCGGCTGCGGCCCGGCTCGGCTACACGGCCTCGGCCGTCTCCCAGCAGATGTCCGCACTGGAACGCGACACGGGTGTCACGTTGTTCCAGCGGGCGGCCCGCAGCATCCAGCCGACGGAGGCCGCCGTCGTCATGACACGGCACGCGGCCAAGGTCCTCACCGACATCGAGACGCTCATGGCCGCGGCATCACGGGCGCAGGACAGCATCAGCCAGGAGTTGCGGCTGGGCATTTTTCCGAGCCTGGCCACCTATGTGCTGCCGCCGATCCTGCAGAACCCGGCCTGGAAGAAGCTCGGCATCGACCTGCGGGTCTCGGTCGCCGAACCTGCCCAGACCATCCAGGGGCTGCGGACGGGCGGCGAACTCGACGTGGCGCTGGTGTATCAGGTCGGGCAGTCCGGCCTCGCGTGGCCGCACACCGTGGACCGGCAGTGGATCGGCGACGACGACTTCCGGGTAGTGCTGCCGGCGGCCTGGGGCATAGGCACGGATTCCAAAGTGGCGGCCCCGCATCTGTCGGACATGCCCTGGATCATGCACCACCCGGGGACGTCCGACGCCACGGTGATCGAACGGCTCTTCGCCAGCTGCAACCTGCACCCCCGCGTGGTGGCCTACAGCGATGACTTCCACGCCAGCCTGGAGATGGCGGCCGCCGGGCTCGGTGCCGCCCTGGTGCCGGAGCTCGCCTTGCGGAATCGGCCCGCCGGCGTGGTGGTCCTCGATGTGCCGGAGATCCGGCTGGCCCGGAATGTTTTCGCCCTGCTGATCAACGAGAAGCAGACCGCCCAGGTCCAGCTGTTCGTGGAGCTGCTGGCCGAGACGATGCACCGGCTCAGGGCCAGATAGCCTCCGGCCCGTCCCACGGTTCCGCTGCTTGGCTTGGCGGTAGTGGCCTCACGGCGCGTAGGCGTACTGAACAGCCCAATCAACCTGGAGATGTCCCGCTACCTGGCCGGACGGTCTGGTCGCACCGTCACCCACCTCGGTCTCGGCTTGCAGGGTCCAGCGGAAGTTGGTGTTGGGCACGCCGGACCGCAATGTGGTTTCGCTGACCAGCTCGCCATCCCAGAACCATTTGATCTTGCCAGGGCTCCACTCGGTGGTCGCAACATGCCAATCCGAGGAGTCCGTGGGCGAATAGCGGTGAACAGGCGGATCAACATCCATTACGCCGTCTTCGAGGGAGCCCTTGACTCTGGAGGTCGCAAGCATGTGCCCGTTTAGATTGCCCTCCGGCCAATCAATCTCCCCCTCATTCCAATCATTGCTTGTTGGCCAGAGCATAAAGGCGATTTTGTAGCCGGGGAGCGGATCCGACCGGAATCTAATCGAGTACCTGCCATATTTCTGCCCGTCATAGCCGAAGGGCAGGACGGCAGCAACTCGCGGCTTACCGCCGGCTGTGTGGAGGAAAAAATCGAGCTTTCCGCCTGAAGCTGACAGGACTAAGTCAGGGCTGTAGGTCCCGTTACCGGACGTATCGGCATGCCCTGAATAGCCGCGCAATTCTTGACCATAGACTTGACCAACCCGGCCCAATGCAGCCGGGGTATTGAAGTCTTGCGCGTATGTCTGCCTCCAGCCTGGAATGTCGCCGGTCGGCATAGCCGTCATCCCCGTGGAAGAAGCCAATATGAGCGTTCCGGTCGCAATTGCCGCCAAAGCTGGCAGCACATTTGCCCTGAAGTCCATGATTGGCTCCTAATCCTTGGGGCCGACCTCCGGAACCAATTTGTCCAGTGCTGACCTGTGAGACATTTCTATGGAGTTATCGAAGTTGCTTCCCCGACAGGGGTCGTCGTGAGCAGATAGATTCGAACTGCACCGGTGTCAAGCACTTTTTCCACGTTTCCGCTGGCTAACTGTTGCTCGGCTCTGCGGAGCAGGGTGCCATCGAGCCGGTCCTGCCGGACCGCATTCCTCTCTTGGCTGTTGGAGAAGATGATATAGGTCTTGGTCGTGCTGGGAGAATAGGCCGCCACGAATTTCTTTACCTCCGCGACGCCGAACGCATCCGGATCCGGCTGCATCAAGTCCGACACGGAAGCCGCACTCAGTCCGGCCTCAACGTAGCGGTAGTAGTTCGCGCCGATGGCAAACGGAAACCGTTGCCATAGAGCCGGGTGCATTCCCAGTACAAGGTCGTCCGGTTGCACACGAGCGTCAAGCCATTTAGCGGCAGCGACTTCCCCGGCCGGAACCCGATGGTCCGACTCGGGCTGCAAGTAGGTGCCCGTGAAGAGGAGTGCCATTATTGAAAGCGATATCACTGCCGGGACAGATCTCCGGCGTGTGGCGCGCCGACCTGACCAAGCGCCGCGGCCCGACCAGAAGAACCACGCCACGCCAATGGCCAGCCACGGCAGGGAAAACAGGTAGACGCGAAGGATGGCCTCCCCTCCGTACGCCTGGACGAAGAGTACGAGTACGGGAGCGACCGCCAGCCAGCCGACGAGCATCGTCGTCCGCACCTGCCCGTTGAGCATGTTGCGGAGGAAGCCCAGGCAGGCGAGTATGCCTGTCAGGGCTGAGAGCACCATCAATCCGACTTCCTGCCACTGTTCGGGTATGGTGCCCGGCACGGCATCGGCTGGTCTGTTCGTAGCGTTGGCGACGGCGTCGGACCCATTGAAGAATCCAAACCTGTTGCCGACATAGTCCCAGTTCGGCAGCAGGTAGATGATCGCAATCCCCAACAGGGCCGGACCCACCCACTTGGGTCTGAAGAATCCGAGCGCAAAGAGAGGAAGGAGACCGAGGACGGCCAGATATGGGGTGAGTTGATGGCTTGCCGTAATAGCTGCCTGCAGGACCAGGACCGCGATCGTGGCCGCAATGCGCAGTGGGCGGGCCGTGGCATCGCCAGCCGGCTCCACTGCTCGCCCGCGCCGCGCCCACCACTGTTCGATGGCAGTCACCGCTTTGATGGGCGTGCCACGAAGGAAGGTGAGCATGGTGAGGCACATGGTCAGGTAGAGAGTGAAGGCAAAGGCCTGCGGCGAGTAGTAGTTCTGGCCAACCCAGTTACTCAGGGCGAATACCAACCCGGCGGTCCAATATACCCGGGGATTTATTGAAATCGCGCGGGCGATGGCAACCACGATAAAGACATCAACGAGCGCCGATGCGAGCTCTCCCCACGAGGCGTAGGCGAGGGCGTCGGGGTACCCGAAGGCCTGACCGAGAAAGGCGCTGGCCGAGAAGAAGCCTGGCCACCGGTTGTAGATGTCGAGTGAAGGATCGACCCGACCAGCGGCGCTGATGAAGTCTGTTACGGCAATATGCTTGTAGGTCCATGCCAGTCGCGGAACGCTGGAAAGCAAAGTCGCCGACGCGTAGAGCATGACGACGAGCACGGTCAGCGACGTGCCCATGATCCACGATGGGGCGATCGGTCTTGCCACCAGTCCCCAAATGCAGAGGGCGAAAACGAGAGCCACGGCCGCGAACCAGATGGCCGGGAGCTTGGTCAGCAGGCCGAAGTCGTCCAATGGGCCTGTATCGGTCATAGCCAGTGCGACGCCCCACAGAATGGTGGCGGCGCCCAGGAGCAGCCAAGGAAGAAAATCGGTGAAGCTGCGTTCCCGGAGCCTGTTCAACCACCAACGGGCGGGAGCAGAATGAAACTCCGCCCTTCCGCGAGAGAAGAAGACAGCTGCGGATGCCGCCAGGAGCAGTACCGCTGCTACCGGTTGCGGATGCCAATTCCCTGACCATGCCATGACGAGACCGGCAATGGTGGCAAGCACAGCGCTCGTCACGCCTGTCCAGACCATTCGCGCGAAGGGATCCGCAATGGGAAGCCAGCGCACAAGCGCCCAACCGGGCAATATCAACCACGCGACAAATTCGAACGCGGCAATGGCCGGGTGGCTGAGATTCACCATAACCAGGATGGCGGCCACGAGCCCACAGAGCGCCAGCAATCGGTCAAATGACGAAGCCCTGACCACGGGTAACGCTGGCGTGCGGGCGAGCATATTGTCTACTAACGATGAATTCATGATGCCGGACCCTCCTGCACCGTATGCACCGACACGCGAGCACGCTTGCCCTCAGCAACAAGCCAAGGCAGGCAACCGAGCGCGATGGCGGCACGCGTCAGGTTACACTCCAGCGTTTGGGGAAGGAACACGGACACGGCACAGGCGGCAAGCACGACGAAGATCGCGGTGGTCAGCCGTCCCGGCACCTTCCGCCAAACAGGCGCCGTCGGTAGTGCCATCCTCTGCAGGGCTGCCAGGAGGGCATACGTCATCACGGTCGCCGCAGCCGCTCCGACTATTCCCCAGGCCGGCACGAGAACAAAATTCAAAAATAGACTCGCGGCGGCGGCGATGGTTGTCAGCAGACCCATCGTTTTACCGCGTCGCAAGATGACCAGCAGCCGGCCAGTCGTACAGCCGGAGGCCACCGGGAAAGCCGCAAGTGCGACCAGGAACACGACCATTGTGAGCTCCTCCGGGCGGAAGCTGGCCGGCAAGAGCACTTGAAGGCCCAAGGGCGCAGCCAGGGTCATACCCGCGGTAGCTGGTAGAAGGAGCCTATAAAGCGCGTCACGTGATTGCGTGGCGGCAGCCCACCGTGCGGGATGGTCCTTCATGGCCGCAAAGAGCGGCATCCATGCGCCGCTCGTGAAGGACAGGAGGAGAATGGCAATCGACCCCATTACATAGGCGGCCTGATAGCGGCCTACCTCTTCGGGCCCCAGGATCACCTGAATGACCAGGCGATCGCCGGCGTTGAGCTGGAAAAGGGCAATACTTGCCGCAGTGAGAGGCAGACCCAGTTTTATTGCGCGGTTGGTGACCGGCCAGTTGACAAGTCCCCTGACCCTCGGCCTGGTTATCGCTATGGCCAGTGCCATCGCGACAAATTGACTACCCACCGCTCCCAGCGAAAAGGTCATAGCGTCCTTGTTCACCGTGAACAGCAAGATGAGACCGAAGAGTTGCCCGCCGATGGTGGCGAGCACGCTGATGAGAAAGAAGTGTCGGATTCGGTCTTCGCTTAGCAAGAACGCAAGCATCACCTGGACGGCAACCGCAGGCGCGGTCCAGAGGATGACCACGTTCACGAGGGCAGCGTAGTCACCCAGTCCTAGCGCCGTACGCCATACCGGGGCAGTGACGGCGAACAGAAGGGTCACAATCACTGCAATCGTTATGCTCACCGCTATCAGTCCCCGGGCGGCCCGCGAATTTCCATCCTCCGAACGCTGCAGCAACAGTGCCTGATCCATTCCGATCATCGCGAACACCACGATCATCTGATGCAACGTAATCCCCGTAGCCAAGGCGCCGAACTCCGCGGCCGGCAGCAGATGCGCCAGAACAGGGGAAATGAGGGCCGATACAACGAACTGCAAAGACAGGCCGAGCACGTACAGCATGCCTCGACCAAACAGATCCGGTGCCCGCTGCTGCTCTGCCTCTGATCTTGCCTCGCTCTGTGCCTGCTTCATGATCCAGCCGTCCGCTCATCGGGCGCCGCGTCCAACCCGCAGCCTGGTGAAAATGAACTTGACTTCGTCACTTGATCACGCCCTCACCGGCTGCGCGCTGACGGAAATAATTGAGCGGTCCAGCCGCGACCGCAAGAAGTTCGAGGCGTCCAAGCTCGGCGATCTTCCGATCGTTATCGTCCTCGCGTTGCGCTGGCTGCCCGGCCTGTTCCTCCGCGGACTGACCCAGCGAAAAGAGGCGGCGCAGTGCGTGCGGGCTGCGGGCGAGGGCCATGCG
>JBKPJW010000597.1:0-2298 GCA_046730875.1 Actinomycetota bacterium
GAGCTGGCCAGCTCCCTGCAACTTCTCGGCACGCTCGCCAGTCAGCCGGAAGCCATGCGTGCCCGCGCCGTTCCGGCGTGCCCTGGCTGGACACTCGAACAGTTATTCGGGCATCTGGGTTCCATCGAGCGGTGGGCTGCCGCAGTGGTTCGCGAAGGCACGTTCGTCGCGGAACCTGCTCCGCCGGCCGAGGGCGCTGCAGCCTGGTTTCTGGCGGGCGCGGCGCCGTTCCTTGAGACGATAAGTGCACTTGACCCGGAGAAACCGTGTTGGAACTTTGGTCCCCCGCCGCGCAAGGCCGGGTTCTGGCTTCGGCGCCAGGCGCACGAACATGCCGTCCATCTCATCGACGCCCGCCGGGCACTTGGTCTGGAAATCTCGGCACTCGCCGAGGACTTCATGCTGGACGGTGTGGACGAAGTCCTGGCCATGTTCGCCCCGCGACAGTTTCGACTCGACCGGATGTCGCACCCGGACAAGGCCGTCAGCTTCCATGTGCCCGGGGCGATGAGAAGCTGGACGCTGGGCGAGGGTCCGGCCGTGGCATCGGTTACCGCTGCATTGCCCGGAATGTACCTGGGCCTCTGGGGCAGAGCCAGCCTGGAAGATACCGCCCTCATTGAAGGGGACGCCGCCGCCGCCCTCCGCGTTCTTCGGGGCCCGCTGACTCCGTGAGTCCCGAATTCCGGGCATAGGATACGAACACGTCTGGAAAGCTGCGGACGCGCCAGGAGTTGTTCGTCGCTTACGTGGCCAACGTCCCGAAGGGAACCAACCGCATGTCAGAAAACAACGCAGTAGATACGTCCGATGACGCCGTGCCCGGCGCCAGGTGGGGAATTCTGGGCACAGGATTCATCGCCGGACTGCAAACGCCGGACCTGAACGACGCCGGCTCCGTGGTCCAGGCGGTGGGCTCCCGGAACCTGGCAACGGCGACAGAGTTCGCGGCTCGTTTCAATATCCCTTCCGCCCATGGCAGCTACGAGGACCTTGTGGCCGACCCGGAGGTGGATATTGTCTACATTTCGACGCCGCACCCGTTCCACCACGAGAATGCACTCCTGGCACTGCGCGCCGGCAAACATGTGCTGATTGAAAAACCCTTCGCCATGAACGCCAGGCAGGCCCGGGAGATTGTGGAGCTCGCCGAGTCCAAAGGCCTGGTGGCACTTGAGGCCATGTGGACCCGCTATCTTCCGCACATGATCCGTATCCGCGAGCTGATTCGATCCGGTGCTCTGGGCGACGTCCGGACAGTGATCGCCGACCATAACCAGAATCTGCCCAGGGATCCGGCGCACCGCCTGAACGACCCGGCATTGGGCGGCGGAGCGCTGCTGGACCTGGGCATCTACCCCGTGTCCTTGGCCTTCGACGTTTTCGGGGCGCCCGTCACCATCAGGGCGGCAGCCAGCATGACCGAGACCGGTGTTGACCGGCAGACCGCGATGATCTTCGAGTACGGGGAAGGGCAGCAGGCCGTGCTCCACTGCGCGCTGGACACGGCAGGGCCGAACCAGGCATCGATTATCGGAACCGAGGGCAGAATCGAGATTCCGGCAGTCTGGTACGAGCCCTCTGCCTTCACCAGGTACGACGCCGACGGAAACGTCGTTGAGCGATTCAATGAGCCTGTCACCGGTCGCGGTATGCAGTACCAGGCGCGGGAAATGGAGCGGCTCGTTGGAGTGCGCGCCATTGCCAACAACATCCTGCCGCCCCGGCAGAGCGTTGAGGTCATGGAGGCCATGGACGAAATCAGACGCCAGATCGGCCTCGCCTACGATAGCGACGAGTAGTCGGCCGGGCTCGGCTGCTGACAGTCAGGCGTCCTCACCCGCGTCCGATCAGCCCGGCCACGCGATCCACTTCCTCTTCGAGGTTGTAAAAATGTACCGCTAGCCGGATCCTGCTCTCCCGGACCGACGCCACGACGTTAGCCCTGCGGAACCGCGCCATGACCGATTCGGCGTCGGCCACGGGCACGGAGACAATGGTCGAGCGGTGATGCTCGGTGAAGGGACGGACGGCGGAGCCTTCCGCCGCCAGGGCATCCTGCAGACGAAGCATGAGCCCGGCGTTGCGTTCGAGCAAGGCGCTGATCCCGAATCGCCGGAAGATGCCGAGTGCGGCCTGCTCTGCCAGGGCAGGAAACCACGCCAGGGAGACGTCGAGCTTTGAAGCCGTGGACGAGAAGTCCATTGCCGGTCCGTAGAAGCTCTCGTCCGGCTTGCGGGCGGCTTTCCAGCCCGGGCCGACGGGGCGGAGCCGGTCGAGCAGCCCGCTGCGGACGTA
>JBKPJW010000598.1:0-8098 GCA_046730875.1 Actinomycetota bacterium
CCCCCCCCCCCCCCCGCGACTCGATTCGTCGGCAGCGTCAGATGTGTATAAGAGACAGAGCCAGCACGGCGTAAACCGCGACAGCGAGTGCCTCGGCGGCCACCCGCCCCTCGCCAAGTTCGCTGACCAGGTCCTCGGGGCTGAGCACGGCTGCGGGGCCGGGCCCGTCGCCGGACAACCGCAGTGCCGCCTCCAGCCGTGCCGCAACCTCCGGATCCGGGCCTTCGCCCTTGCGCAGGACGCCGCCGTGGAGGCGCCGCAGGGCCGATTCCGCCGCTTCGCGCAGGCCGAGGCCGGAGAGCAGGTCGTGGATGAGCAGGCTGAAGACTCCGGCACTCTGCCGCGCCGACGGGTGTCCGTGGGTCAGGGACGCGGCATCGGCACTGAGCTTGTAGACCGATTCGGGCTCGAGGTGGGGGATCAGGCCGAACGGCGCGGAACGCATCACCGTGCCGCAGCCTTTCGCCTCGGGATTGACCGGCCGCTGCACTGTACCCATCTCGCCCGTGGCGAGCCCGCTCAGGCAGGCGTTGCCGGGCGAACGTCTGGTCTTTAGGACGTCCTGGGCGTCGATCCAGCGCGGCGGCTGGACGGGGGCGGACGCCGGGGCCGCGACGCCCTGGTTGCCCAGCCAGCGCAGGTACGCGAGCCACAGGCACGCGTTGAGGTCCGCCGCCACACCGTCGTTCGCCCATTCCAGCGCCTCAAGCAGGCCGTCAGCGGTGTACAGCGTCATCTGCGTGTCGTCCGAGAACGGGCTGCCGGCGTCGAGCGCGGAAAAATCCTGCAGGCCCGCCGGGCCGAACCGGCCGCGGATCGCGGAGATGCTGTCGGATTCGACGGCGTAGCCCAGCGAATCGCCGAGCGCACCGCCCAGCAGGCAGCCGTGAAGGCGCGAGCGGGGGGAGGGGGATGGGGAAGGGGTGTGTGACGGGCCGGGTGTTGGGGCTGGTGCGGGGCTGGTCCCGGGCTCGGTGCTCATGTCCCCAAATTTACCCGGCACGGCTCCGCACTCTGCAATGCCGCCGGATCCAATGCCAGAGCCTGTGCCGGTAGCCTGTGCCGGTAGGGTGCTGTTAGGACCCGTCCAAGGCCAGGGGAAGCAACCGCCGGCTGTGCACCGTCGGGTCGAGTAAGAGGAAACGAATGCGCGAACCAGCGTGGCGGAAGACCGGAAGTACGCCTGATTACAGATTCTCGCTGGCCAACGAGCGGACGTTCTTGGCCTGGATTCGTACGTCCCTGGCCCTCATTGCCGGCGCCCTGGCGATTGATCAACTGGCCCCGGAGATCGCGCCCGGACCCGTCCGGATCATTTTGTGCGTCATCCTCGCCTTCCTGGGTGCGGGCCTGGCCGCCCTGTCCTACCACCGCTGGGGGCTCATGGAGGCTGCCATGCGCAACAACAGGGAGCTGCCGTTCTCCGGCGTGATGCTGGTGATGACGATCGGCGTCGCAGCCGCGGCGCTGGTGTTCGCCGTCCTGATCCTGGTGGGACGGTGACGCCTGAGGCGGCCCGGGATCCCGGACTGCAGCCGGAGCGGACATCGCTGTCCTGGCGCCGGACGTTGCTTGCGCTGATCGTGGCGGACCTGCTGATCTGGCGCAGCTGGGCGCTCGCGGGATCCCGGGGAGGCGTTGCGGGACCCGTTGATTACCTGGGTGTCTGCGCGCTCGTGGCCATGGCCGCCACCCTGGTGATGGCCGTGTGCGTGCTGGTCCGCGGGCGGGAGCTCCGCCAGTCCACGGCTGCACCGCCGGCAAGGCTGCTGCGCTGGGCCGCCTCCGCCGTTGTGGCCCTGGCCATCAGCGCCGGAGCTGCCGTGGCCCTGGGCCACTGAAACCTAGGCATTGCAACCGGGCCACTAAAGCCGGATCACTGAAGCCGGTTCACTGAAACCGGGCCAGTAAGCAAGGTCACAGAGCCTGCGCTGACCTGCAGGGCCATTAAGCAAAGTCACCGAGCCGGAGCCCAGCCAACATCCAGATTCCGCTGGCAGACTGCTGGCGAACCTCTTCTCCGGCCAAGCCGTTTGCGGCATCCGGACCCCGTGACCCGGCGGCGGGCCGGCTACGCCGCAACCGCAGCCCCGAGCGCGCCGCCACCAGCAAAGGAAATCCTGACTATGACCCTGCCTGTGCCATCCCCCGACGCCGTCGGCGTCCAGCCGCCGGCTGCCAACGATTCCCACCGGCCCGGGCTTGTTGCCCGGCTGTCTGCGGAGGCGCTCGGCACGCTGATCGTCGTGGTCGCAGGCCTGGGGGTGCCGCTGTTCAGCCTTCCGCAGTCGAACCCGCTTCCGGCCGCCCTTGCCGCCGGCCTGGCGCTGACGGCCGCGATGCTGGCCGTCGGCTACGTCTCGGGCGGCCACTTCAACCCCGCAGTCACCGTGGGCAACGCCATCGCCGGCCGGATCCGGCTGGCCGACGCCGCCGCCTACGTGGCGGCGCAGCTCGTCGGCGCCGTCCTCGGCGCCTTGGCGCTCTTTGGCGTGCTCAGCACCGTGCCGAAGATTGACGGTACGCGGAGCGCGTTCGACACCGTCACCGCAGGATTCGGGGAGCGCTCGATTATCCAGGTACCTATGGCCGGCGTCCTGCTTGTCGAGGTCCTTGGCACGGCCCTGCTCGTGGGCATTTTCCTCACCACGACTGCCCGCCGGAATCCCGCCAGGGCGGCGGCGCCTTTCGCGGTCGGTCTGACGACGGCGATGCTCCTCCAGCTAGGGCTGGCGATTGGCAATGTTCCGTTCAACCCGGCACGGGCCACGGCGTCGGCCATCTTCAGCAGCCCGGCGGCGCTGGGGCAGCTGTGGCTGTTCTGGGTGGCGCCCGTGGTCGGCGCGGCTGTCGCCGGACTGGTTTTCCGCGGCTTTGCCCAGACGGCCGAACACACAGCGGCCGTGTCCGGTGCGCAGTCCGCCGGGCAGGCGAACGGCCTGTCCGCGGATGACGCGGCCAATGCAGAGCTGGACGCCGATTTCAACGACGCAGATTTCGACGACGCCGACTTCCAAAAGGCCGAGTTCCAGAACGCCGAGCCGGCTTCCGCTGCGCCCGCCGCATCCGCCAGTTCAGTCCGCGGTTCTGCCTCCACTGAAGCGCCCCATTCAGCCCTCAGTTCTGCCGGTGCGGCCCGTTCCGTTCCCGTCCGGGTGGCGGACGACGAGGCGCGCAGCTTCTTCGACCGCAAAGGTGGCCAGTAACCCCCGTCACCCTTCCGGGGTGGTGGCGCAAGAGTGTCGGTGCCAGCCGATACCGTAGGAATATGCGCTTATTGCACACCTCCGACTGGCACCTAGGCAGGTCCTTCCACGGCATCGGCATGCTGGATTCTCAGCGCGCCTTCATCGACCAGCTCGTGACCTTTGTCCGGGAAGAGGCTGTCGACGTCGTCCTCATCGCCGGGGACGTCTACGACCGCGCCCTGCCGGGAGTCGACGTCGTCGGACTGCTGGATGATGCCCTGGTGCGACTCACCGGAGCCGGCGCCCAAGTCGTTCTGACAAGCGGCAACCACGATTCCGCCATCCGGCTGGGCTTTGCGTCGCGCCTGCTCGAGCGCGGGGGAGTGCATCTGCGCACGCGGCTGGACGAACTGGACCAGCCCGTGCTCTTTCCGCTGGATGGCACCGGCACGTCCGGTGCCATCGGGGACGCGGCGGGGAGCGCGGTCGGGGCCGATGCCGGGCCGGTGCTGGCCATTTACGGGATCCCCTGGCTGGAGCCGCGGCTTGTCGCCGAGCAGCTGGGCGTGGAGACCGCGAGCCACTTCGAGGTCACACGCGCCGCCACCGAGCGGATCCGGGCAGACGTGCGGCTCCGGAGTGCCGGCGGGACCGTTCATTCGGTGGTTTTGGCGCACACCTTCGCCAGCGGGGGCATCAGCTCAGACAGCGAACGGGACCTGAGCATCGGAGGCGTCGGCGCGGTCCCGCTGGACCTTTTCGACGGCTTTGGATACACCGCCCTGGGCCACCTCCATGGCCGGCAGGAGCTCTCGCCGGCGGTGCGCTACTCCGGCTCACCGCTGGCGTACTCCTTCTCGGAGGCGAAGCACACGAAAGGCAGCTGGCTCGTGGAAGTCGACGCCGAGGGAATCGGCGAGGTGCGCGCAGTGCCCTGGGACGCACCCCGGACCCTTGCGGTGCTGCGCGGGAAGCTCGATCACCTCCTCGAGTCGGAGGACTTCGCCTGGGCCGAGCCCGCCTATTGCCAGATCACGCTAACGGATCCCGTGCGGCCCGCGCAGGCAATGGACCGGCTGCGGGCCCGATTCCCCGACACCCTGGTGCTCGGCTTCGATCCCGACGGCCCCGGCGCGGCGCCGAAGGCCAGCTACAGCAGCCGGCTAGCCGAAGCTGACGATGACCTGTCCGTCTGCTGCGGTTTCCTCGAGCACGTCCGCGGCAGGCCCGCCTCCGACGCCGAAGCAGCGGTTCTCGCCGAGGCAATTGAAGCCGTGCGCCTGGAAGGGGTGTCCCTGTGAGGATCCACAGTCTTGAGATTTCCGCCTTCGGCCCGTTCGCCGGCACGGAGCGGATCGATTTCGACCGGCTCAGCGCCCACGGGCTGTTCCTGCTCAATGGCGCCACCGGCGCAGGCAAGACCAGCGTCCTGGACGCGATCTGTTTTGCCCTGTATGGGTCGGTTCCGGGGGCCCGGCAGGACGGGAAGCGGCTGCGCAGCGACCACGCGGACGCCGCCGCCGAGCCGCGCGTCACCTGCGAGTTCTCGGCCAGGGGGCGGCATTTCGAAGTTACCCGGTCGCCCGCCTGGGACAAGCCGAGCGCCCGGGGCAAGAACGGCTTCACGATCCAGCAGGCAAACACACTGCTGCGAGAACGCATTGACGGTGCCTGGGTGGAGAAGTCGGGCCGGAATGACGAGGCCGGGGCGGAGATCGCCGACATCCTGGGCATGAACCGGGACCAGTTCACCCGCGTGGTCATGCTGCCCCAGGGCGACTTCGCGGCGTTCCTGCGCTCCAAGGCAACTGACCGCCTGGAGCTGCTGCAGAGCCTCTTCGGAACCGAGCGCTTTGAGTCCGTGGAACAGGAACTGTCCCGGCAGGCGCAGACCGCCCAGGCGGAGGTCGCCAGCCTCAATTCGAAGCTGGACCTGATGCTCGCCCACGCCGAGTCCGAAACCGCGGCCCTCGAACTCGACCCCGCTGGTTCCCCTGGCAGAGACGAGCCAGACGCCCTGTTGGCCTGGCTGGACAACGCAGCGGCCGCCGCCGTGGAGGGGCGCCGGACCGCCGCCACCGCGGCCCAGGCCCAAGCTGCTGAACAGGCCGCCCTGCTGGAGGCTGCCAAGGCGCGGGCAAGCCGCCACGCCAAACTTGCCGCCGCGGAACTGCGCCGCATTGACGCGGACGCCGCCGCCCCCGTCCTGGCCGGCAAAGCCGCCACACTGGGCCTGCACCGCAAAGCCAAAGTGCTCGGCGGGCAGCTGCAGGCCGTCGAAAGTGCCGCCGCAGCCGAGAAGCTGGCGGGAACGGCCTTGCTGGAGGCTGCGCGGCAGTTGCGGTCCGCGGCCGTCACGGACCCGGAGCTCGCCGGGCTGGACCTCGTCCACGCGGACGCTGACGCCGCCGCTCCGTTCAACAGCGCAGCCCTCCGGACCGCGCTCGGGCAGTTGCGGTCCCTGCAGGCCGTGCTCACCGAACGCCTGCCCGACGAATCCCGGCTCCTCGGACTCACGGAAAGGGGCGCCCGGCTGCGCTTGCAGCTGCAGGAGCTGGAAACCGGGCAGCGGGCCGGGGCTGCTGCCCTGGACGCTCTCCGCTCTGAATCAGCGGCCCTGTCCGCCGGAATCCGTCCCCTCGAAGAACTCGCCGCGGAAGTCCAGTTGCGCGCCAAGGAGGCCACGGCAGCCGACGAACTGGTCACGGTTGTAGGCCGCTTCCTCGCCGCCGAAGCCGCGTGCTCCGCCACAGCGAAACGGCATGCCGCGGCCCGGACACTACACCAGGACCGGAGGCAGCACTGGCTGGATCTCCGCGAACAGCGCCTCACCAACGCCGCGGCCGAGCTCGCCACCCAGCTTCTCGCCGGTGTTCCCTGCCCTGTCTGCGGCAGCCCCGCCCACCCCTCGCCCGCCCCCGCTGCGGCCTCTGCGCTGGCCGTCGCCGAGGCCGAGAAGGCCGCGCAGCTGGCCAGCGATGCGGCAGAAGAGGCCCTCGCTGCCCTCGGCCGCGAACTCAGTGACGCCCGGCAGGACGTCGCTGTCCTGGCGGCCCAGGGCGGCAGCACACCGCCCGAGGAAGCCCGCGCCGATGCAGCCCTGGCCCGGGAACGGGCGGATGAGGCCCACCGGGGGGCCACGGACCTGGCCGCGAACCGGGCCCGCCTCGCGGAACTCGAAGCCGCCATCGCCGCCGCGGACCGGGCGCAGGCTGACGCCGCCGCCGGCATCGCCCAAACGAAATCCACCGTCGCCGAAGTCGACGAACAGGCAACGGCCCTGGAAGGCGGCCTGAAGAAGCTGCGCGCCGGCCACGCGAGCCTCGACCAGCGGATTTCGGCCCTTGCGTCCACGACGGCGGTCCTGGAGCGGGCCGACGCCGCGCAGTCCGCCGTGGAGCAGGCCAGCGCCCGAACTGCGGACGTGCGCCGGCATCTGGAACAGGCACTCCCCTCAGCGGGGTTCGCCTCCGAAACAGCGGCGCGGGAAGCGCTGCTGCCGGTGTCCGTGGCAACAGGTCTCGAAACTGCCGTCCGGGCGGGACAGGACGAAGCGGCCAGGATCCAGGAACTTTTCGCCGGTGAGGAACTCGCACTCGCAGCAGCGGAGCGGGCCGCCGGGGACCTCGTCAGCGACGGAGCGCTCGAACAGCTCCAGGCAGAATCGGCGGCGGCGGAACGCAGTGCCCGGGAAGCCGTGCTTGCTGCCGGGCTGGCGGAGAATTCCCTCCGGACCCTCGGACGCATCGCCGGCGACTACGCGGAACTCGCAGCCGCGGGCCGGGAACCTCGGGACCGGGCCGCGATGCTCGCCGCCGTGGCTGAGGCAGCCCGGGGCGGAGGGGACAACACCTACCGCATGAGCCTGAACAGTTATGTCCTCGCCGCTCGGCTGGAGCAGGTGGCCGTCGCCGCCTCGGAACGCCTGATAGGCATGAGCGACGGCCGCTACACTCTGCACCACACCGACGCCAAGGCCGCACGCGGCGCGAAGTCCGGCCTCGGCCTGGAAGTTGTCGATGAGTGGACCGGGCAGCGCCGTGCCACGGCAACCCTCTCCGGCGGAGAGTCCTTCATGGCCTCACTTGCGCTGGCCCTCGGCCTGGCCGATGTCGTGCAGCACGAGACCGGCGGCGTCGACATCGAGACCCTCTTCGTGGACGAGGGCTTTGGCAGCCTTGACGACCAGGCGCTGGAGCAAGTCATGGACGCCCTCGAAGGTCTCCGCGACGGCGGCCGGGTAGTGGGTCTCGTGAGCCATGTGGCGGAGATGAAGCAGCGCATCGGCACCCAGCTTCAGGTGGTCAAGGGCCGCAACGGCTCCACCCTGCACATCAGCGACGACACACGGGTCTGAGCCCGCCCGCGGGTACGGCTGCCCGCCGGACCTGACGCCGGGGGCGCCGTAGCGGGATCGGGTAACATTGATCTGTTACCGGGTTGCGCGCATCGGGAGGAGGGACGATGCGCACTATTGAGCGAACCCGGAAACCATGAACCCTTCACCGTCTTCTCTGGCGTCTACTCTTGACGCGCCCAGACCGCCCGCCGCAGAGCCGCCCGCTTCAGTGCCGCCCGCCGCAGAGCCGCCCGCTTCCATGCCGCCCGCCGCAGAGCCGCCCGCTTCAGTGCCGCCGGCAGTCCTGCCAGCCCCGGCTTCCGGCAAGGGCGGCCGCTTCGGGCGGCTGCCGCTGCTCGCCGGACGCAGCTTCATTCCGCTCGGCCTGTTCGCCCGGCTGCCGCTGGCCATGCTCACCGTGGGCGCCCTGACGCTCGTCACCGCCGTCACCGGCTCCTATGCCGTGGGCGGCGCCGCGGCGGGCGCCGTCGGCATCGGTTCCGCACTGGGTGCTCCCGTCCTGGGCGTCCTCGCGGACCGGCTCGGCCAGCGCAGCGTCCTTCTCGTGTCC
>JBKPJW010000599.1:0-2062 GCA_046730875.1 Actinomycetota bacterium
GGCACCGCCGTCGTCCCCGGCTCAGGCAAGCAAAAGCCCAAGCGCACGTGGCGCTCCTACTCGGTGTACCTCGGTCTGGTGCTGATCTTCGCCTACTGCCTGGCGCCGTTCCACTGGATGCTGGTCTCCAGCCTCCGCCGCACCGCGGACATCTTCGACAACACCCTCCTGCCGGCTCCGTTCTCGCTGGAGAACTACGCCAAGGTGTTCGACGGCTCCACCATGTTCGGCCAGGCCCTGCTGAACTCCCTGGTCGTGGCCGGCACCACCACGGTGTTCGCCCTGCTGCTGGGCGTGTTCGCGGCGTACGCGATTTCCCGGCTGAACATCCGCTTCAAGTCGGTGATCCTGGGCGTGATCATCGCGACGTCGATGTTCCCCGGCATCTCCGTGGTGGTGCCGCTGCTGCGCCTCTTCACGGACCTCGGCTGGATCAACACCTACCAGGCGATGATCGTGCCCAGCCTGTCCTTCGCGATCCCGCTGGCGGTCTGGAACCTCACCACGTTCATGAAGGCCCTGCCGTTCGACCTCGAGGAAGCCGCCATGATCGACGGCTGCACCAAGTGGCAGGCGTTCCGCCGGGTCCTGCTGCCGCTCGCCGCGCCGGGCGTCTTCACCACCGCGATCCTGACCTTCATCCACAGCTGGAACGAGTTCATCATCGCGCTGTCCATGATCAACGACCCCAAGATCCAGACCGCCACGGTCGCGATCTCCAAGTTCACCGGCGCCACCGAATTCCAGGCGCCCTTCGGCGAGCAGATGGCCGCCGGCGTGATCGTCACCGTACCGTTGGTCATTATGGTGCTGATCTTCCAGCGGCGGATCGTCGAAGGCCTCACCGCGGGCGCGAGCAAATGAGCGCTGTCTCGCCGGTGGGCCCTCAGGTGGGCCCTGTAGAGGAAACCGCTCTGGCGCCCGCCCCCGAGTGGTGGCAGTCCGCCGTCATCTACGAGGTCTACCCGCGCTCCTTCGCCGACGGCGACGGCGACGGGGTGGGCGACCTCGCCGGGCTGATCGCCCGGCTGCCGTACATCGCCGCCCTCGGCGTCGACGGCATCTGGATGACCCCGTTCCAGCCCTCCCCGCAGGTGGACCAGGGCTACGACGTGACCGACTACTGCGGCGTGGACCCGCTGTTCGGCACCATGGAACAGTTCGATACTTTGCTGGATCTCGCCCACGCGCTGGGCCTGCGGATCCTGCTCGACGTCGTCCCCAACCACTGCTCCTCCGAGCACCTGCTGTTCCAGGCGGCCCTTGCGGCCGGCCCTGGCTCCCCGGAACGGGACATGTTCCACTTCGTGCCGGGCCCAGTGGACATGTCCGACGACGGCGGCGACGGCACTGCGTCCGACGCCGCCGACGGCTCAACCAACGACGTCCCACCGAACAACTGGCAGAGCGTCTTCGGCGGCCGGGCCTGGAGCCGCGCCAACCCGGACTCAGCCACAGACACGGACTGGTACCTGCACCTGTTCTCGGCCGGGCAGCCGGACTGGAACTGGCGCAATCCCGCCGTCGGCGACTACTTCGACGGCGTGCTGCGGTTCTGGTTCGACAAGGGCGTGGACGGGCTGCGCATCGACGTCGCGCATGCGCTGTTCAAGGCCGACGGGCTGCCGGACTCGCCCTCCACGGGCGGGGTGGTGGACGGGCTGCGGTCCAACCCGCAGGTCTCGGACCAGGAGGACGTCCACGAGGTCTACCGCCGCTGGCGCACCCTGGCCGAGAAGTATGAGCCGCACCGGCTGCTGGTCGGCGAGGTCAACCTGGAACCGGCCCGCGCCGCCCGCTACACCCGCCCCGATGAGATGCAGCAGGCCTTCGCGTTCGCGTTCGTGAAACTCGGCTGGGATCCGGAGTCGTGGGCCGCCGTTGGGAACGAGCTCGAGGCCGCCCGGCAGCTTCACGGAGCCGCCCCGACGTGGGCGTTGGAGAACCACGACATCGTCCGCTCCGTGACCCGGTTTGGCGGAGGTTCGCTCGGGGCCGCCCGCGCCCGGGCCGCGCTGGTGGCGCTGCTGGGACTGCCCGGCGCAGCCTACATCTACCAGGG
>JBKPJW010000600.1:0-19580 GCA_046730875.1 Actinomycetota bacterium
ACCAAGCCGGATGTGGTCATTTTCGTCCACGATACCGGAGAAGTAGGTCACCACGAGGTGGCCGCCGGCGCGCACGTACGCGTCCAGGTTCGCGGCCCCGGAGTCGCCCACGAGATACTGCATGGGCGCGACGACGAGCCGGTAGCCGGAGAGGTCATCGGTGCTCTGGCGGAAGTCGGTGGGGACGCCGGCACGGTAGAAGGCATCATGCCAGCGCCGGGTTTCCGCGAGGTTGGAGGCATCCATGCTCGGGTGCGAGTCCAGCTCGGAGGCCCAGCGGGCGTCGGTGTCGTGGAGGATGGCGACGTCCACCTCACCGGACGCGCCCGTGACCACCGAGCCGCTGATCTCGGCCAGGCTGCGCAGCGTCTGGCCCAGCTGGACCACTTCGCGCCAAACCTTGGTGTCCGTGCCGGTATGCGGCAGTAGCCCGGAGTGGAACTTTTCGGCGCCGGCCCGCGAGGCCCGCCACTGGAAGAAGAGCGCTCCGTCGGCACCGCGGGCGATGTGCTGCAGGGAGTTGCGCAGCATCTCGCCGGGAGCCTTGGCGATGTTGCGCGGCTGCCAGTTCACGGCGGAGGTGGAATGCTCCATGAGGAGCCACGGTTTGCCCTTGGCCCAGCCGCGGGTGAGGTCCGCGGTTGCGGCCAGTTCCTGGAAGTTCCGCGGGTCCTCGGCGATGAGGTAGTGGTCGTTGGAGACCACGTCCATCTCCTCGGACCAGCGCCAGTAGTCCACTGGCCGGTTCAGGCCCATGCTGAAGCCCATGAAGTTGGTGGTGACGGGGTGCCCTGAGTGCGAGCGGATGATCGCGGCCTCGGCCTTGTAGCATTCGAGCAGCTCGTCGGAGGAGTAGCGGGCGAAGTCCAGTTGCTGGGTCGGGTTGACCCAGGTCCCTGAGGTGCGCGGCGGCAGGATCTGGTCCCAGGCTGAGTAGCGCTGGGACCAGAAGGCGGTGCCCCAGGCGGCGTTGAGGGCCTCGAGGCCGCCGTACCGGAGTTGGAGCCAGCGCCGGAAGCCGGCGGCGGCGCCGTCGGAGAAATCCGGCTGGTTGTGGCATCCGTACTCGTTGTGGACGTGCCACATGACGACGGCGGGGTGGTCCTTGTACCGGACGGCGATCTGCTCGGTCAGTGCCGCGGCGGCCCGCCGGTATTCGGGGCTTGAAGCGGCGAAAGCCTGCCGGGAACCGTAGCTGTGCCGCACGCCGTCGGCCGTCACCGGCAGGGACTGCGGGTATTTGTGGCTGAACCAGGGCGGCGGAGATGCCGTGGCATTCGCCAGGTCCACGCGGATGCCATTCGCGTGCAGCAGGTCCAGGACCCGGTCCAGCCAGCCGAACTCGTAGATACCCTCGGACGGCTCGAGCACGGACCAGCTGAAGATGCCCACACTGACCAGGTTGACGCTGGCCTCGCGCATCAGCCGAACGTCCTCGTCCCAGGTCTCCTCGGGCCACTGCTCCGGGTTGTAGTCTCCGCCGAAGGCCAGCATCGGGGAGCCCTCAGAGCCGAGGCGGGCGGTGATGTAGTCCGTGCCGTTGATGTTGTGGTTGGTGCTGGTGTCCACGTTGATCCTTTGCTGGAGCCGAGCGTCAAGGCCTGCCACCAAGTAGCATTTCCATCATGATCGCACAATAAAGAACGTCAAATAGCAAAAACGAACATTGTAGGGGCAGGTACTATCTGTCCTGGCCGGCAGGATTTTTACGGCGATCCTGTCCGTTGACTTAGTCCTGAACCACTCTTAGCGTTAAGGCCCTCAGGGTGCCGACGTGGTCCGCCGGCTGGCGATGGTGCCCGGATCCACGGATACATGGCGAAAAACCAGGTGCACCCATGAAGATCAAGGCCACAGCTGCCGCCACGCTGCTCATCCTGCTGTTCTTCGGTGGGGTGCTTGGCGGCGAATCCGCGCCGGCGTCGGCCTCCGGAACCACGTACTACGTGAGCGCGGACGGGTCCGACGCCCATGACGGGACTTCACCCGAACAGGCCTGGGCCACCCTGGACAAAGTCAACGCCGCTGCGCTGCAGCCAGGGGATTCCGTCAGCTTTCGCCGCGGGGACATCTTCTCCGGGGGCGTTGTGGTCAACCGGAGCGGCACCAGCCGGCTCAAAATCACCCTCAATTCCTATGGAAGCGGCGAGCGGCCAGTCATCACGGGGGGAATGACCCGCGCCTGCGTCAGGATCGACGGCGACTTCGTCACCGTGGACGGCTTGCTGGCGGAGTCGTGCGGCTACGCGGGGTTCAACTTAAACGGCGACCACGGTGCGGTCCGGAACTCCGCCGCGAAGAACAATGCCGTGGGCATCAAGGTGAGCGAGGGCTCAGACTTCGGCAGCTATGCCAACAACACGCTCACTGACAACAACATCATGAACGTCAATACCCCGGGATCGCGGTGCGGGACCGAGACAGAAACGGACTGCACAGATGATTCGGGCGCCTTCGGCTTCCTGATCAACGGCAGCGACAACGAATTTTCCCGCAACACCGTCACTGGTTCCACCGCATTGTCCTTCGACTTCGGTCATGACGGCAGCGCGTTCGAAATCTTCAACGGCAACCGGAACACGATCCATCACAATGTGGCGGTGGACAACAACGTCTTCTCTGAATTGGGGCGGGGACGCAGCGGAACCGCCGACGGCAACAAGTACAGCTACAACCTCATCCGGTCCACCTGCGGCGCGAATTGTTCCCAGGCCATGGGGCTGATCGCCCGCGGCGGGACTTCGTCCTTCGGGCCGACCAACGGCACCACGTTCGAACACAACACCGTCTGGCTGGACGGCCAGGATTCGCAGGCCGTTGTCTGCCACGCCTCGTGCCCGGCCTCCACCGTTATCAGGGCAAACATCCTCGTAGCGGCGCGCAACGCGCTGTGGATGGACAGCACCGGGTGGACCGAGGAACAGAATGTTCTCAACGGTCCCACCAACATCGCTCCCAGCGCCACTTCCACCACGGAGCCCGCCGAGTTCGTGGATGCACCCGCCGACCTCCACCTCTCCGGTGCGAGCCCGGCCATTGATCGTGCGGGACCGAGCCCGTTCCCCATGGACCTGGACGGGGAGCCGGTCATCCAAAAGCGCGGCTGCCAGGGCCGCGATGCGGCCGATGCCGGAACCTACGAGTACAGGCCGGCCAACTGCTGACCCTCTTCCTGCCCTCAGCAGCACTGATGCACTAGCAGTGTTAACCGGCCATGGTCTCCGGTAGCCCGCAGAATTAACATAGTTGCAACGGCCGGGACACTCTTGCGAAATCGCCTGCGGAGCATACTGGAACCACGCCCTTCGGGACGATTCTCATGCTGGCATTGGGGACTATTCGAAGGACTCCGCGCATGCCCACTCCGCTCAACCAGTCCCTGGCCGACTCCGCCCTCCTGACCAAGTCGCTCCCGTTGGGCCTGCTCCGCGCTTTCGTGCAGACCAACGCCTCCGACGACGGGCTGACGCCGCAATTGCTCGCCGACCTGAAGATCCTGGCCCGCACGCCCGGGCTGCTGGTCGCCTGCAATTACGGCGGAACCCTGTGCGAGGCGGAAGGCATCTCCACCGAGACCCTTCCGCTGGGCAGCGCCGCGATTGCCCTGCGGGCCCTGGCCGCCCTCCCGAACACCCACGCCGCCGTCATCTCGGGCCGTTCCCTGCGGGACCTGGCCGCCGTCTCACGGCTGCCTGCCGAGGTGCATCTGGTGGGCTCACACGGTGCCGAGTTCGACATGGGCTACGCGCACGGGCTGTCGCTTGCTACCGAATCCGTCCTGCAGCAGGCCAGCCAGGCGCTTGCCGAAACCGTGGGCGCCTACCGCGGCATCACGATCGAGCGGAAGCCGGTTGCCGTGTCCGTACACACCCGCCCGGCCGCACCCGACGTCGTCGCCCTGGCCACCCAACAGGCAGAGGAGATCGCACGGGCGCACGGGCTGAATTTTATTGTTGACGGCTCAGTCCTGGACCTGTCGGCCGTGACACCTTCCAAGGCCAAGGCGCTGGAGCACCTGCGCTCCATGCTCGGCGTCAGCGCAGCCCTCTACGCCGGCGACGCGTCCAGCGATGAACTGGCCATGGCAACGCTGCGCGGACCGGACATGGCGCTGCGCGTGGGGGAAGGGCCCAGCGTGGCGGGCCACCGGCTCCGGGACCCGGATTCGTTCGCCCGGGTGCTGGCGATCCTGTTTGAACTACGGCGGGCATGGCTGTTCGGCGAGGACGCCGTGGGGCTGGAGCGGCACTCCATGATCGGCAACGGCTCGTCCACCGCGCTGATCACGCCGGACGCGAAGATCTGCTGGATGAGCCACCCGTTGCCGGACTCGGGCTCGCTGTTCGCCCATCTTCTCGGTGGCGATGCGGCCGGCCACTTCTCCGTGGAACCGGTGAGGTCCTCGCAGGTCCTGGGCCAGCGCTATGTAGACAGCACCATGATCGTCGAAACCCGCTGGGCCGACGTCACCGTGACGGACTACCTGGAGCCGGCCCCGGAGGGCATCACGAGCCTGGTCCGGGTGCTTTCCGGCACCGGCACGGCCAGGATCGTCTTCGCCCCGCGGCCGGACTATGCCAATGCGCCGTTCAGCATGGAGGCGCGCGGAGAGGAACTGCACGTCGTGGGGACCGCGGACCCGATTATCCTGCTGGCACCTGGCGTGAGCTTTTCCATCACCTCGGACGGCCGGCACGCCACGGCCACGGCCGCCGTCGAACTGGCAAACGGCCCCGTTGTGCTCAACCTGCGCTGCGGAGACACCGGGCCCCAGCGGGAGGCGCCCCCCGACGAAACCTCGCGTCGCTCCGCCGTCGCCCATCATTCCCGGCGCTGGGTCCGCGACCTGGAACTGCCGGGCGTCAAGCCGTCACTGGTCCGCAGGTCCGCGCTGGTGCTGCGGGCGCTGGTCCACGAACCCACCGGCGCCGTGCTGGCCGCGCCCACAACCTCCCTGCCCGAGGGAATCGGCGGAACCCGCAACTGGGACTACCGGTACTGCTGGCTGCGGGACGGGTCCATGACCGTCAACGCCCTCATGGACCTCGGCTCAACTGCCGAGGCCGAGGGCTTCCTGGCCTGGCTGGCCCGGATCCTGGCCCACGCGCCCGGCCCGGAGTGGCTGCATCCGCTGTACTCGGTGACCGGGGCACCGCTCTCCACCGAGGCCATCATCGAGAGCCTGCCCGGCTACGCGGGATCGCGCCCGGTCCGGATCGGGAATGCTGCCGACCACCAGGTGCAGCTGGACGTGTTTGGCCCGATTGCCCAGCTGATCGACGCCCTCAGCGCCCGCCAAGGCGTGATCTCGGACGCCCACTGGGACTTGATGGTCCAGATGGCCGCTGCCGTGCTAGCCCGCTGGCATGAGGCCGACCACGGCATCTGGGAGGCCCGGCGGGCGCCGCGGCACCATGTTTACACGAAGGTGATGTGCTGGGTGGCGCTGGACCGGGCCCTGCGCACCGCCGCCCGGCATGGCAAGGAACCGCTGCCGGCGTGGGAGCCCACAGCGGCGAGAATCCGGCAGGAAGTCCTGCATGAAGGCTGGGACGAGACAGCGTCCTCTTACACCGTGGCGTACGACAGTCCGGACCTGGACGCAGCCGTGCTGCATATCGGTCTCTCCGGCCTGCTGGACGTCAACGACCCCCGCTTCCATTCCACGGTAACGGCGGTGGAACGGGAACTGCGGGTGGGGCCCACCGTTTTCCGGTATAGGTACGACGACGGACTGCCGGGCCTGGAGGGCGGTTTCCACATCTGCACCACGTGGCTGATCGAGGCCTACATTGCCGTGGGCCGGATCGAGGAGGCCTGGGACCTCTTCGACCAGTTGGTCAACCTGTTCGGCCCCACGGGCTTGCTGCCGGAGGAATACGATCCCGGCACGGAAACCCACCTGGGCAACCACCCCCAGGCGTATTCGCACCTGGGCTTCATCCGCTGCGCCCGGCTCTTGAACGACCACCAGAGGAACTAAGCCCGCTGTTGACGCATCGCGTGTTGGGGCATCGCGCGGGGCCTCACGCAGGCGACGCTACTCGCAGGCGACGCCGTCCCCGTCGCGGTCCAGCTTGCCGCTGTACCCCGGCTGGCCGGTGCGGATGGGTGCGGCCCCGGCGGCCCGGACGGCGGCGCAGTTCGCGTAGTACACCGCGGCCGCAGGTTCCGGTGCAGGCGCGGGGGCCATCTGGACCTGCGCCGGCGCAGCCGGGGCTGCCGACGGGGCACTCGACGGTGTGCCTGCCGGCTGATTGGTCGGGGCCAGGGCATTCGGGCAGTCCGACAGGACCCGCGCCATGGCATCGTGCTCGCCCTGGGTCACCCAGAGCCCGTAGCTGGATTTCACCGAAATCTGGCGGGCAACATAGTCGCAGCGGTAGGACTTGTTCGGCGGCAGCCACGTGGCGGCGTCGCCGTCGCTCTTGCTGAGGTTCGCGGGGCCGTCCACCGCCAGCAGGTTCAGGGGATCGTTGGCGAAGGACAGCCGCTGTTCGGCGCTGAGCTGCTGCGCGCCCTTCTGCCAGGCGTCGCTGAGGGCCACGACGTGGTCGATCTGCACGGCGGTGCTGGTGGCGTTGCCGCGCAGGAAATTGATGCCGGCGGCCGTATAAGGATCGGCCAGGACACCGGAGAGCACCACGCAGTCCCGGGTTCCGGGCTTGAGCGCGAGGGCGGTGAGGTCGCGACGGAGCATGTCATTGCGGGTATCGCAGCCGTTGTGGTCGACGTCAGCCCACGCCGGGCCGAACTGGTCGCGTGAATAGCCCGTCTTCGGCGCACGGCCCTTGATCGGCAGGGACGCCAGCACTTGGCGGGCCTTGCTCGCAAAGACTGGCTGCTGGTTCGGGGCGGCAACGCCGGGGACGTCGACGCCGGGCGTGGTGTCCGGATCCAGCGGAGCACTGTCCGTGCCGGCTGCCGGGGTGGAGGGGGCAACAGTGGCCGGGCGGACTACGCCGGTGCCGGTGGCGGGAGGGACCGACCCGGGGCTGGCACACGCTGACGTTGCGACCAGCAGCAGTCCGGCCATTCCGCGGGCAACCCAGTCGACCGCGCCGATCTTCCGGCCGCGGGATCTGTCTGATCGGGTGCTGCGGGTTTGGACGGTGTCCGGGTGGACGTTGCCTGGGTGGGCGCTGTTTGACTGGGATCTGTCTGATGGAACGCTGAGCAATTCTTCCCCACTACGTGCTGTGTGCCGATACGTGCGCGGTCCGCGCTCGCCGCCAGACCCTTTCCAGCCTAGCGGCGCATGCCCTGCAGCGACGCACGGCCACGCCGGTCAGGCTTTCCTCGACAGCCCCGCCCGGCCGGGACTAGGTTGGCACAAGACGACGGAGTTGCGGGGCGAAGACGGGAGCACCAGCGTGGTTGACCGGATTGCGGACATTTGGGGAACCCGGACGCCCTACCCGCGGGACGGGCTGTGGCCCGTACGGGTGGATCAGGCACTCGGCGAGGGCGTGCCGGAGGCGGAGGTTGACCGGTGGGTACAGTCCGCCTGCGTGCTGTGCAGCAACGGATGCGCCTGCGACATCGCGGTCAAGGACGGCGTCATGGTGGGCATCCGGGGCCGCGCCGGCGATATGGTCAACCATGGCCGGCTGGGGCCGAAGGGGCTCTTTGCCAGCTGGCAGGGCGTTTCCCACCGCGACCGGCTCAAAAGCCCGCTGATCCGTGAAAACGGCAGGCTGGTCGAATGCAGCTGGGACACCGCGATGGACCGAATCACCGAGCGCAGCACACAGCTGCTCCGGGAGCGCGGGCCGCTGAGTCACGGGTTCTACACCAGCGGCCAGCTGTTCCTCGAGGAGTATTACACGCTCGCCGTCATCGGAAAAGCCGGGATCGGCACTCCGCACATGGACGGCAACACCCGGCTTTGCACAGCCACGGCAGCAGCGGCGCTGAAGGAATCCTTCGGAGCGGACGGCCAGCCCGGCGCCTACGCCGACATCGACAGCTGCGAGGCGATCTTCCTCTATGGACACAATATGGCCGAGACCCAGACCGTGCTGTGGTCAAGGGTGCTGGACCGCATCGCCGGACCGGACCGGCCCCAGCTGGTCTGCATCGATCCCCGGGACACCGAGGTTGCGCGGCATGCTGACATACACCTTGCCGTCCGGCCGGGCACAAACCTTGCCCTGATGAACGCGTTGGTCCATGAGGTCCTCGCGAACGGCTGGTCCGACGAGGAGTACGTCCGCGAGCACACGCTCGGACTGGAGGAGCTCCGCTCCGCCGTCGAGCCGTGGACGGCAGAGGCAGCCGCCGCCGTCTGCGATGTGCCGGCCGCCGACATCAGGCAGGCCGCCCGGATCTTCGGCACCTCCCGGCGTGTGCTCTCCACCGTGCTGCAGGGTTTTTACCAGTCCTCCCAAGCGACGGCGTCGTCCTGCCAGGTCAATAACCTGCATCTGCTGCGCGGAATGCTGGGCCGGCCGGGCTGCGGCATCCTGCAGATGAACGGCCAGCCCACCGCGCAGAACAACCGGGAGTGCGGGGCGGACGGGGACCTCCCGGGGTTCCGGAATTGGGAGAACCCCGCGCACATCCAGGAACTCGCCACCCTCTGGGACGTGGATCCGCTGACCATCCCGCACTGGGCGCCGCCGACCCACGCCATGCAGATCTTCCGTTACGCCGAGCAGGGGTCCATCGAGTTCCTCTGGATCTCCGCTACCAACCCGGCGGTCTCCATGCCCGAGCTTCCCCGGATCCGGGACATCCTCGCGAAACCCGAGCTGTTCCTGGTGGTCCAGGACCTCTACCTCACCGAGACGGCGCAGGCCGCCGACGTCGTCCTGCCCGCCGCGGGCTGGGGCGAGAAAACCGGGACGTTCACCAACGCCAACCGGACCGTGCATCTTTCGGACAAGGCCGTCGACCCGCCGGGGGAGGCCCGCAGCGATCTGGAGATCTTCCTGGACTATGCCCGCAGGATGGGGTTCGCCACGCTCCGGGGCGAACCACTCCTGGGCTGGTCCGGGCCGGAAGACGCCTTCGAAGCGTGGAAGGAATGCTCCCGTGGACGCCCCTGCGACTACACCGGCATCAGCTACGACCGGCTCCGCGGCGGCAGCGGCATCCCCTGGCCCTGCAATGCCGAAAACCCGGACGGACGGGTCCGGCTGTACGAGGACGGCGTTTTCCCCACAGATCCCGACTACTGCGAGGACTACGGCCACGACCTGCTCACAGGCGCCACGGCCGGCGGCGAATCGTTCCGCGCCAGGGCCCCTGGCGGGCGCGCCATTTTCAAAGCGGCCCAGTACCACTCCCCGCACGAAGAACCCGACGGACAATACCCGCTGCGCTACACAACCGGGCGCACCGCCTACCACTTCCACACCCGGACCAAAACAGGCCGCTCGCGGCCGCTGACGGCTGCTGCCCCCAAGGCCTGGGTGGAGCTCGCGAAGGAGGACGCGGACCGTCTCGGTATTGCCGAAGGCGACCTCGTCCGGGTCACGTCTCGCCGCGGCCGGATCGAAGTGCCGGCCCGGGTGAGCGGGGTTCGGCCCGGCACGGTGTTTGCCCCGTTCCACTACGGCTACTGGGACGGCGGCGGCCCGGGTGAGCACGCGACGGCGGCCAACGAGCTGACCCTGACCGAATGGGACCCTGTTTCCAAACAGCCCATCTTCAAGAATGCCGCCGTGAACGTGGAGAAGATCAGCGATGCCACCGGCCCCGCCCCCGCGCCTACGACGACGGCGTCGAGGCCCCTGGCAGTTCCTGGTTCCGTCACCGTGCCGCGGACAACCGGCGGCCCCGGCTCCGAGGCCACCGAGTTCGTGGGCACCGCGGAGCCGCCGCGGTTCCCCGACGCCATCCGAAGCACCCAGCGGGAAGGCCGGTCATGAACCTCGCCATCTACCTTGGCATGCTCAGGCAGGCCGAACAGACGCTCGCTGAGTCGTTCCGGCAGGTCGCCGACGGCCACGGCGCCGAACCCGACGTGCACTTCCTCTGCCACACCCTCGCAGGGCAGTGCGAGCAGCACAGCGAACTGCTGCTGCCCATCGTGCGGCGCTACGGCGAGGACACGTCCGACAACGAGCCCCAGCGGCTGCACGCCGAGGGACTCTCCACCACCCGCGAAGGCCCGGTGGGGTTGCTGCGGGACCTGCAGGACCTGTACCTGCTGGCCACTTTCGTGGACGTCACCTGGACCATGGTCAAGCAGGCAGGCTCGGCCCTGCGCGACGCCGAACTCCTCGACGTTGTGGGACAGTGTGATGCCGCAACGGCAGTTCAGCTGCGATGGCTGCAGACCCGGATGAAGCAGGCCGCACCCCAGGCCCTGGTGGCCGCCCGCTAGCTGTGCCGCGCCCTGCCCGGTTTTCTCAGATGACGCCCGGCCGGGTGGCCGAGAAAAGGGCCGGCGCGCCGCCGTCGCCGGTTGCGAGGTCGGCCAGGATCCTGCCTACCACCGGTGTGAACTTGAAGCCGTGGCCGGAGAAACCGGCGCCGATGACCACCGGGCCGATCCTGTCCAGGACAAAGTTCTCATCCACGGTGGTGGTATAGGTGCAGCTGATGTCGGTGAGCGAGTCGGCGTCGACCCCGGGCAGCCATTCCCGGGCGTAGCGCTGCAGGGCCGCCCGCTGTCCGGGCTCCGGGGCGAAGGTCCGCCGGTCCGGGTCCACGACAGGACCCACTCCGTGCCATCCGGCTTTAATTCCTTCGCCCGGCGTTTGCATGCCGTAAACGGGCGAACGCCAGTATGCGTACGGCTCCCCGGCGCCGGGCGTGTGGTTGAACCCCGGCCACCGGGCGCCGTCGTCGGTGATGGCGAAGTGCGCGGGCTGCTCCTGGGTGACCGTCAGCCGGGGCAAGGGCGCCGCGCCCGCCAGCAGCTTCGTGGTCCAGCCGCCGGCGGTAACCACGGCCTGCCTGGCGGAGAGCACCTCGGTGCGGCCGCCGGATTCGAGCGTGAGCCGCACGCCGTCGTCGAGGACTTTCAGCTCCAGGACCTTGACGTGATGACGGATCTCGGCGCCAAGTCCGGCGGCGAGGCGCTGCATGGCCGGCAGCGCGGCATCCGGATTCAGCTGGCCGCCGTCCGCCATGTGCAGCACGCGCTGGTCGAACCGGATGCCGCGCCAGCGCTCGGCGGCTTCCTCGGTGGTGAGGAATTCGGCGCGGAGCCCGGCGGCCAGCAGTGCGCTCCGCACCGTGTCCAGCCGGGGATCGGTTCCGTGGTTCACGACGCCGGTGCGCGCCATCAGGCGCTCGCCGCTGTCCGATTCGAGCTCATTCCACAACCGCGCCGCCTCGGCCAGCATGGCGACGTAGTCCGGCTCCGCGTAACCGGGATTGAAATTCCGTGTGGTGCCGTGGGAGGCGCCATTGCGGTGGCCGGGCCCGAACTGCTCCAGCAGGGTCACGTCCCGGCCGCGCCGGGCCAGTGCCCACGCGGTGGCGGAGCCCATCGCGCCGCCGCCTATGACCACCGTGTCCAAGGATGTTTTCAAGGGTCCTCCTCCGGGATTAGTGCTGGGCCGCCGGGCGGGGTCAGGCCAGCAGCAGGGCCACGCCGATCATGGCCGGCACAGCTACCACCGTAGTGATCAGCACGGTGTCCTTGGCGACTATGACGCCGGTGCGGTAGCGGCTGGCAGCGACAAACACGTTCTGGGCGGTGGGCAGGGCCGCCGTGACGACGGCGGCGAACAGCGCCTGGTCCTCCATGCCGAGGGCAAAACGGGCGAACAGGTATGCCACCAGCGGGTGGACAATGAGCTTGAAGAAGCTCGCCAGCAGGGTGTCCACGCGCCGACCGGCGGCCGCCTGCAGCGGCGCGGAGTTGTTCAGGCTCATGCCGAAGGCGATCAGCATGGCCGGGATGGCGGCGCCGCCGATCAAGTGGATGGGTTCCATGATCAGCCGGGGAACCTGCCAGCCGCTTCCGGCCACCGCCAGACCCAGTGCGGACCCCACGATCATCGGGTTCCGCAGGATCATGAGCACGAACCTGAGGGGCGTGGTGCGGTGCGTGCTGGTGGTGGCATCCAGGGCCATGAGGAATATGGGGGTGAAGAAAGCCAGCTGGAAAATGAGCAGGGGTGCCACGTAGCTGGCATCACCGAGTACGAAGACGGCGATGGGGATGCCGAGGTTGGCCGAGTTGGCCAGGGACGCGCTCATGGAGGAGATGAGGGCTTCCGGCACGGGGCGCTTGAGTGCCCAGCGCACAATGCAAAAGAACAGCACCGCCGTCGTCGCGGCGCCGACTGCCGTCACGAGCAGCGGCGCGGCAAAGACGTCATTCAGTTTGGCCTTGCTGAGCGTCTCGAACAGCAGTGCGGGGCTCGCCACGAAAAACGTCAGGGCGCTGAGGACGGAGCGTGCATTCTCGCCCAGGATGTTGCGGCGGCCCACGAACATCCCGACAAGGATGATGCACCAGACGACAAAGAACCCTGCCAGTACCCCTAGCACGCGGTTATCCGCAGCGGGGCGGGAGGGCAGGGTGTAAGGGGCACACTTCCAGAGTAATCAGCTTTATTCCGGTGACGGACCTGTTACGCCCGACGGCGTGCTGGCGCGTCATATGCGCGGACCCGCCACCGGGCCGTTCGGGCACACGCAGGGGGCTCTCGGCGCTAGTTCAGCGCGGCGTTATTCAGGGCGTGCGGCGGGCGCATGAGGCCCGGCGTCATGCCCTCAGCGGGGTCGTTGCCGATCTGGACAATCTTGTTGTCCCGATCAACGTGGACCACCTTGGGCGAGTAGGACTTCGCCTCGTCCGTGGTCATCTGGGCGTAGGTAATGAGGATCACGATGTCGTTCTCGTGCATCAGGTGCGCGGCGGCGCCGTTAATGCCGATTACGCCGGAACCGCGTTCGCCGGCAATCGTGTAGGTCTCGAGCCGGGCGCCGTTCGTGACGTCGACAATCGCCACGAGCTCCCCGGGAAGGATGTCTGCCGCCTCCAGCAGATCCAGGTCCACGGTGACGGAACCGACATAGTGAAGGTCCGCGTGCGTGACCGTCGCGCGGTGGATCTTGGATTTGAACATTGTGCGATTCATAACGTCATCAGTCTAACGCGGGGCCCACTCCGGCGCTGTGGCCCACCGCACATGCAGCGATACTGCACGGGCAGCGGCACCGCACATGCAGCGATACGGGCGGTCAGGCAGGCCGGGCCGCCGGGGCCGGATCAAGCGCGCGGGTCCCCGCCACCGGAACGATGGACGCAGCCGTCAAGGCCAGGATCTCCCGCGTTGCCAGAAGGGCCGGCCGCTTGGCGCTGGAACGCCGCACCGAGGTGAACACCGTCCGGTGCGGATCTCCGGGCAGGTCCAGGAGCTGTGCGCTGGTGCCGCGGCCGGTCCACACGAGGTCTGGCATCAGGGCCACCGCATTTCCCGATTCAATCAGCCGGATCTGGGCTTGCAGATCCGCGGTTTCAAAGCGGACGTCCGGCTCAAACCCGGCGCTCCGGCAGGCCTGCTCGGCCCAGTGCCGGGAGGCCGCTCCGCGCGGCTCCATGACCCAGGCCAGTTCCGCGGTATCCGCCAGCGTCTTGATGGCGGGGCGCTCCGGCGAAGCGGGCGGAACGGCAAGCCGGATGGCGTCCCGGGTCAGGGCCGCCCGGTCCAGCTCGGCGTAGTGCGGGGCGGCATGGCCCGGGTACTGCTCTGCGATGACGAGGTCGAAGTCGCGGGCCCACGTCTCATGGAGGGCTGTTTCCGGTTCCCTCTGCGTCATTTCCACCCGGACTTCCGGGTAGCTGGCGGACATCCGGGTGAGGGCGCCAGGCATGAGTGCCAGGGCGGCGGACTGGAACACGGCAATCCGGACGGTGCCCGTGACGGTGGTCAGCGAGGCGGCCAGGTCCGCCTCCGCCTGCTCCAGGGTCTCCAGAAGCTGGGATGTGTGGGCCACGAGAACTTCGGCCTGGGGGGTTAGCTGCACCCGGCGCCCCGTCTTTCGCAGGAGTTCCACCCCGGCCTCCTTCTCAAGGAGGGCTAATTGCTGGGAGACTGACGACGGGCTGTACTGGAGCGCTTCGGCCACTTCGGCCAATGTGCCCCGGATTTTCAGTTCGCGCAACAGTCGCAAACGCCGGACGTCGAGCATCGCTATTCCTTTGTGAAACTAACGGTTATTGGTTAAGAGAATTCACTTTATCTAATGCAATCAGGCTTGCATACTGTTGTAGCTCGGTAATCCCCATCACAGGTGGATTGATGGGTATCACACCTAAAGTAGGAGGCCTTGATGGCTACACAGGATTTGACCCAGTCGGTCATGCGGCGCAAGCCGATCGACGACATTGAAGAAGAAAACAAACACAGCGGGCTGCACAGGAGCCTGGGGCTCTGGCAGTTGACGGCCATCGGCGTCGGCGGCATTATCGGCGTCGGCATCTTCTCTTTGGCGGGTCTTGTGGCCCACGGCAGCGAGACCGAGCCCGGCGTGGGCCCGGCAGTGCTCATCTCATTCCTGATCGCGGGCCTGGCATCCGCAGCCGCGGCGCTGTCCTACGCCGAATTCGCCGGCATGATCCCGCGGGCCGGCTCGGCCTACACCTACGGCTACGTGGCTCTCGGTGAGATCATCGGCTGGTTTATCGGATGGGACCTGCTGCTGGAATACATCGCCATCGTGGCGGTGGTAGCCATCGGCATTTCGGGCTACTTCGACGCCGCCCTCTCCGGCATCGGCATCCACATGCCGGTCTGGATGACCTCGACGCCGGATGAGGGCTCGGGCGGCATCATCAACCTTCCGGCGATCCTCGTCTGCCTGCTGGTGACCTGGATCCTCTCCCGCGGCACCAAGACCTTTGGCCGCTTCGAGCTGATTGCCGTCGGCATCAAAGTGATCCTGATCCTGTTCATCATCGGTCTGGGCATCTTCTACATCAACACCAACAACTACAACCCGTTCTTCCCCAGCGGCTTCGGTCCAGTCGTGGCCGGCTCCGCCACAGTGTTCTTCGCGGTGTTCGGCTACGACGCCATGAGCACCGCGGCGGAGGAGGCGACGGACGGCAAGAAGCACATGCCCAAGGCGATCATCCTCTCGCTGGTCATCGCCATGCTGCTCTACGCAGCCGCCACACTGGTGCTCACCGGCATGCAGAACTACACGGAGATCGACCCCAAAGCAGGCTTCGCCTCCGCTTTCAACAGCGTCGGGCTGCCGGTCATCGCGACGATCATCTCCGTGTTCGCGGTTTTGTCCATCCTCACCGTGATGCTCACCTTCCTTCTCGGTGTCACCCGCGTCTGGTTCGCGATGAGCCGGGACGGCCTGCTGCCAGGTTGGTTCTCGAAGACGGACCGGCACGGCACTCCGCAGCGCGTGACGTGGATCGCCGGTCTCGGATCGGCCGTCCTGGCCGGCATTCTCCCGATCAAAGCCGTGGCGGACCTGACCAACATCGGCATCCTGGCCGCGTTCGTCGTCGTGTGCGTGTCGGTGATCGTGTTCCGTTACAAGAAGCCAGATGCCCCGCGGACTTTCCGCCTGCCGCTGATGCCCCTGGTACCGGCGTTCGGCGTGTTTTCCTCGGCGTTCCTGATGCTCCAGCTGCACTGGGAGACTTGGCTGCGGTTCGGCATCTGGCTCGTGGTCGGCCTGATCATCTACTTCAGCTACGGCCGCAGGCACTCGCTGATGAACCCGGACAGCCCGCGGCACGAAGAGCTCGTGGAGATGCACCGCCCCCTGGCGTAACCCACTATCAACCCTCCCTCACTTCCTGCGGCAAACAACCGGACGCTCCCTCAGGTCCGGCGCCATATCGACGAACCCTCTCTCACTTGTTGGGAGGGGGTTCGTCGTTTCGGTGCCGGACGTGCGGGAGGGTTGCCCGAAAAGGTGCCGGAAGTGCGGGAGGGTCAGGGGTGCCTGCCGAACGCTTGGGGCGGGACTGTAAAGCTTCGGGTTTTCTAACCGGTATTGCTCAGAAAACATCGCTTTATCTTATGAAAATCCGGTCGCATACTGGTTCTAAAGAGGTCCGCATTTCGAGAAAGAACGGTTCCAGCCATGACCAACATCTCCACGGAGTCCGGCGCAGCCACCGGTCGCGTAGCAGTCGGCGAAACCGCGCACGCCGCCGTATCGGAAGGCTCGACGGTCCTTGAGGCCGCGGCCCTCGCCGAGGACACCATCGCACTCGTGCGCCACTGGCTTACCGAAGCCGCAAAGGTACCGGTCGACGCGTCGGCCCAGCAGCTCGCCGGCGTCCTGAAGGACCCCAACGGCCTCGACTTCACGGTCGGGTTCGTCGACGGCGTCGTCCGTCCGGAAGACCTGCAGGTCGCCGCGCGGAACCTGGCCGCCCTGGCTCCCAAGGTCCCGGCATTCCTGCCCTGGCATATGCGCAGCGCTGTCCGCCTGGGCGGCACCATGGCTCCTGTCCTTCCGCAGGTGGTCATCCCCGTTGCCCGCCGCGTGCTGCGTGAAATGGTCGGCCACCTCATTGTCGACGCCACCGATGCCAAGCTGGGTCCGGCCATTGCCAAGATCCGCAAGGACGGCATCAAGCTCAACGTCAACCTCCTCGGCGAGGCCGTTCTCGGCGAGCACGAGGCCTCCCGCCGGCTCGAGGGCACCCACACCCTGCTGGCCCGCCCGGACGTCGACTACGTTTCCATCAAAGTCTCCTCCACAGTAGCGCCGCACTCCGCGTGGGCCTTCGATGAGGCCGTGGACCACGTCGTGGAGAGGCTCACCCCGCTCTTCGCCCGCGCCGCATCCTTTGCCTCCGGCGGGCAGAAAGCCAAGTTCATCAACCTGGACATGGAGGAATACAAGGACCTGGACATGACCATCGCGGTCTTCACCCGGATCCTGGACAAGCCCGAGTTCAAGAACCTCGAGGCCGGCATCGTCCTTCAGGCCTACCTGCCGGATGCCCTCGACGCTATGATCCGCCTGCAGGACTGGGCCGCGGCCCGCCGCGCCGACGGCGGCGCCGCTATCAAGGTCCGCGTGGTCAAGGGCGCCAACCTGCCGATGGAGCAGGTGGAAGCCTCCCTGCACGACTGGCCGCTGGCCACGTGGGGCACCAAGCAGGACTCGGACACCAACTACAAGCGCGTCATCAACTACTCGCTGCACCCGGACCGGATCCGCAACATCCGGATCGGCGTCGCCGGCCACAACCTGTTCGATATCGCCTTCGCCTGGCTGCTGGCCAAGCAGCGCGGCATCGCGGATACCGCACAGCAGAGTATCGAGTTCGAGATGCTGCTCGGCATGGCCCAGGGCCAGGCCGAAGCCGTGAAGAAGGACGTCGGCTCCCTCCTGCTCTACACCCCGGTGGTCCACCCCGCCGAGTTCGACGTCGCGATCGCCTACCTGATCCGCCGGCTTGAGGAGGGCGCCAGCCAGGACAACTTCATGTCCGCCGTCTTCGAGCTCAGCGAGAACGAGGCGCTCTTTGAGCGTGAGAAGCAGCGCTTCCTGGCCTCCCTCGCCAAGCTCGACGACGAGGTCCCGGGCCCGAATCGCCGGCAGAACCGCGCCCTCCCGGCCGCGCCGCTGCCGCACGACTCGTTCGAGAACACGCCGGACACGGACCCGTCCCTGCCGGCAAACCGCGACTGGGGCCGCGCCATCCTGGGCCGTGTGGCGACGTCGACGCTGGGCAACGCCGCCGTCGAGGCGGCCACCATCAATGACGAGCACACGCTCAACGCGGTAATCGACACCGCCGTCGAAAAGGGCAAGGCCTGGGGTGCACTCTCCGGCGCCGAGCGCGCCGAGATCCTGCACCGCGCCGGCGACGTCCTCGAAGCCCGCCGCGCGGACCTCCTCGAGGTCATGGCCAGCGAGACCGGCAAGACAATCGACCAGGGCGATCCCGAAGTCAGCGAGGCCGTTGACTTCGCGCACTACTACGCCGAATCGGCCCGCAAGCTCGACGACGTCGACGGCGCCACTTTCGTCCCGGCCAAGCTCACCGTCGTGACCCCGCCGTGGAACTTCCCGGTCGCCATCCCGGCCGGCTCCACCCTGGCGGCGCTCGCCGCGGGCTCCGCCGTGGTGATCAAGCCCGCCAAGCAGGCCCGGCGCAGCGGCGCCGTTATGATCGAGGCCCTCTGGGAGGCCGGCGTTCCCCGCGATGTCCTCACCATGGTCCAGCTGGGCGAACGCGAGCTCGGCCAGCAGCTGATCTCCCACCCGGCCGTGGACCGCGTCATCCTGACCGGCGGCTACGAGACCGCCGAGCTGTTCCGCTCCTTCCGCAAGGACCTGCCCCTGTTGGCCGAGACCAGCGGCAAGAACGCCATCATCGTCACCCCGAGCGCGGACCTGGACCTTGCGGCCAAGGACGTCGCATACTCCGCATTCGGCCACGCCGGCCAGAAGTGCTCCGCCGCATCGCTCGTGATCCTCGTCGGCTCCGTGGCGAAATCAAAGCGGTTCCACAACCAGCTGATCGACGCCGTCACCTCGCTGAAGGTCGGTTACCCGCAGGACCCGACCAGCCAGATGGGCCCGATCATCGAGCCCGCCAGCGGCAAGCTCCTGAACGCCCTCACCACCCTCGGCGAGGGGGAAAACTGGGCCGTCGAACCCCGGAAGCTCGATGATACGGGCAAGCTGTGGAGCCCTGGCGTGCGCTACGGCGTCCGGCGCGGATCCTACTTCCACCTCACCGAATTCTTCGGCCCCGTCCTCGGCGTCATGACCGCGGACACCCTGGAAGAGGCCATCGCCATCCAGAACCAGATCGAATACGGCCTCACCGCCGGCCTGCACTCGCTCAACAGCGAAGAACTGGGGATCTGGCTGGACACCATCCAGGCCGGCAACCTCTACATCAACCGCGGCATCACCGGCGCGATCGTCCAGCGCCAGCCCTTCGGCGGCTGGAAGAAATCCGCCGTCGGCGCCGGCACCAAGGCGGGCGGCCCGAACTACCTTGTGGGCCTCGGCGAATGGAGCTCCAAGCCCAGCACTGCCGCCGGCACCCCGGCCTCCGCTCCGGCCCACTCCGGAGTCCGCCGGATCGAGGACGCGGCGAAGGGCTTCCTGACCGCCGGCGAGCTCGCGCCGCTGCAGCGCGCGCTGGCCTCCGACGCCCGCGCCTGGGCCGAGGAGTTCGGCACTGCGAAGGACGTCTCGGGCCTGAGCGCCGAACGCAACGTCTTCCGCTACCGGTCCCTGCCCGTCACGATCCGCCTCTCTGAAGGCGAGCCGCTGACCGGCCTCGTCCGGACTGTCGCCGCCGGCATCCTGGCCGGGTCCGCGGTCACAGTGTCCACCGCCGTCGAACTGCCCGCCCAGCTCCGCGCCGTCCTGTCCGGGCTTGGGATTGCCACCACCGTGGAGAACGACGCCGCATGGCTCGCTTCCACCGGCACGCTCGCCGCGGCGGGCAAGCTCTCCGGCGCCCGGATCAGGCTGATCGGCGGGGATGCCACGGCTCTGGCCGAGGCCGCAGGCGGCCGCCCGGACCTGGCGGTGTACTTCCACCCCGTTACGGAGGCCGGGCGCGTGGAACTGCTGCCGTTCCTGCACGAGCAGGCCATCAGCATCACCGCGCACCGGTTCGGCACGCCCAACCACATCTCGGACGACCTGATCTAGCC
>JBKPJW010000601.1:0-4723 GCA_046730875.1 Actinomycetota bacterium
GCCCCTGCACCACGCCGCCGGCGGTTCGGAGTGAGGTGGGGACTATGCAGATTCCGGCTCCATTTGACTATGTGCGGGCCACATCCGTGGACAACGCCCTGGAACTTCTCGCCCGGTACGGTCCCGGATCCCGGGTGCTGGCCGGCGGCCACAGCCTCCTGCCGATGATGAAGCTTCGGCTGTTCCGGCCCGAATGGCTGAGCGACCTCAATGACCTCTCTGAGCTGGATTTCATCCTCCGTGACGGCAACACGCTGCGGATCGGTGCCATGACCCGCCACACCACTTTGCTGGAATCGGACGAGGTGGCCGCCCTGTTCCCCATGGTGCGCGACGCCGAACGGGTGATCGCCGATCCCGTGGTGCGTAACCGCGGCACTATTGGCGGCTCGCTCTGCCAGGCTGACCCTGCCGAGGATCTCTCCACTGTTTGCGACGTCCTGGGCGCCGAGGCGGTGATCCGCGGGCCGGGCGGCCAGCGCACCTTGTCGATGCCCGAGTTCCACCGTGGACCCTATGAAACCGCGGTCGGGCAGGACGAGCTGCTTTGCGAACTCAGGTTCCCCATCCGTCCGCGCTCGGGCAGCGCCTATGAAAAGGTCGAACGCCGGGTCGGGGACTGGGCGGTCGGTGCCGCCGGCGCCGCCGTCTCCCTCGCCACGGACGGGACCGTTGCCGAGGCCGCCGTCGGGCTCACCGCGCTGGGCCTGGACCACACGCTGGCGGAGGCCGGCGCCGTGCTCCGCGGCAAACGCCCGGACGAAGACTTGTTCGTTGAGGCCGGCCGGCTGGCAGCGGAAATCTGCAACCCGGTACCGGACCAGCGCGGCCCGGTCGACTACAAGCGGCATCTTGCCGATGAACTCACCCGGCGGGTGCTGCGGCGGGCCTGTGCCCGCGCCGCCCAGATGCAGGAAGGCTGAAGCCGATGCTGATCACCATGACCGTCAACGGCACGGACGTCACGAGCGAGATTGAGCCGCGGGTGCTCCTGGTGCACTACATCCGCGAGGTCCTGGGTCTCACGGGCACGCACTGGGGATGCGACACCAGCAACTGCGGCACGTGCGTGGTTCTGATGGACGGCCAGCCCGTGAAGTCCTGCACCGTACTGGCGGCCATGGCCGCGGGGCACGACATCCGCACAGTCGAGGGACTGGCCACGGACGGCACCCTCGATCCCGTCCAGCAGGGATTCATGGAGGAGCACGGGCTGCAGTGCGGCTTCTGCACCCCGGGGATGATGCTCACGGCCCGCGCGCTCCTCGACAGGAATCCCCACCCCGACGACGCCGAGATCCGGCAGGCGATTTCCGGTCAGATCTGCCGTTGCACGGGCTACGCCACGATCGTCCGTTCGGTGCAGTGGGCTGCCGCCCATCCTGCCGGGGCCGGCGTGGACGAAGCGGCAGCGGCCCCTGAGGGGCTCGACCGCACGGACACCGCGGTCCCGGATGTCGCCGCAGGGAGAGCGGAATCAGACACGGAGGTGAAGGCATGACCGTCATCCATGACCGGCCGTCGAACCCGGCCGCCGGCGACGAGGACCGCCCGATTGGCTATGGCCGTATCCAGCGGAAGGAAGACCCGCGCTTCGTGCGCGGCAAGGGTCACTATCTGGATGACATCGTGCTGCCGGGGATGCTGCACGGGGCCATCCTGCGGGCTCCGGTGGCGCACGCACGGCTCGTGTCCATCGATGCCACCGAGGCCCTGGCGCAGCCGAAAGTGGTGGCGGTCATCACCGGCAACGACCTGCTGGGCCTCAAGCTCGCATGGGCACCGACGCTCTCCGCGGATGTCCAGGCCGTGCTGGTCACCGATAAAGTCCGTTTCCAGGGCCAGGAAGTCGCGTTCGTCGTGGCCGAGGACCGCTACGCCGCCCGGGACGCCCTGGAGCTGATCGACGTCGAATACGAACCGCTTCCTCCGCTGGTGGACGCCCGCAAGGCGCTCGAGGCGGACGCGCCGGTGATCCGCGACGAAATCGAGGGCCGGACCGACAACCGGATCTTCGACTGGGAGATAGGCGACAAAGCCGAAACCGATGCGGTATTCGCCTCCGCGGACGTTGTGGTCAGCCAGGAGGTGGTGTACCCGCGCGTCCACCCAGCACCGATGGAGACGTGCGGCGCAATCGCCGACTACGACGCCGTCAACGGGCGGCTCACCCTCTACGAGACCACGCAGGCCCCGCACGCCCACCGGACCCTGTTCGCGATCGTCGCCGGCATCCCCGAGCACAAGATCCGGATCGTCTCCCCCGACATCGGCGGCGGCTTCGGCAACAAGGTCGGGATCTATCCCGGCTACATCCTCGCCGTCGTCGGCTCAATCGTCTCCGGCCGCCCGGTCAAGTGGGTGGAAGACCGCTCCGAGAACCTGATGTCCACCTCGTTCGCTCGGGACTACATCATGCAGGGCGAAATCGCGGCGACCAAGGACGGCAGGATCCTTGCCCTGCGGACCCACGTGCTGGCCGACCACGGCGCGTTCAACGCTACCGCCCAGCCCACCAAGAACCCGGCCGGCTTCTTCTCCATCTTCACCGGCAGCTACGACCTACTGGCCGCCCACTGCTCCGTCACCGGCGTCTACACCAACAAGGCGCCCGGCGGCGTCGCCTATGCGTGCTCCTTCCGCGTCACCGAGGCCGTCTACCTGGTGGAGCGGATGGTGGACGTTCTGGCCCTGAAGCTGAAAATGGATCCGGCGGAACTGCGGCTCAAGAACTTCATCAAACCGGAGCAGTTCCCCTACGCCAACAAGACCGGCTGGGTCTACGACTCGGGCAACTATGAGGCCGCCATGCGGCTGTCGATGCAGCTCGCCGGGTACGAGGACCTCCGCCGCGAGCAGGCCGAAAAGCGCAAGCGCGGGGAACTGATGGGCATCGGCGTCGCGTTCTTCACCGAAGTCGTGGGAGCCGGCCCGCGCAAGCACTTCGACATTGTGGGCCTCGGCATGGCCGACGGTGCCGAGCTGCGCGTCCACCCCACCGGCAAGGCCGTGGTGCGCATTTCCGTGCAGAGCCAAGGGCAGGGCCACGAGACCACCTTCGCCCAGATCGTGGCCGAGGAGCTCGGCATCCCGCCCGAAGACATCGAGGTGGTGCACGGGGACACGGACCAGACCCCGTTCGGACTGGGCACCTACGGGAGCCGTTCGACGCCGGTCAGCGGCGGCGCCGTCGCCCTGGTGGCGCGGAAGGTGCGCGAGAAGGCAAAGCTGATCGCCGGGGCCATGCTTGAGACCCGCCCCGAGGACCTCGAATGGGAAAAGGGCCGCTGGTTCGTCAAGGGCGACCCCAGCGCAGGAAAGACCATCGCGGAGATCGCCATGGGCGCCCACGGCACGGTTGCCCTGCCCGAGGGCGTGGACGGCAACCTCGACGCCGAGGTGACCTATGACCCGCCGAACCTCACCTTCCCGTTCGGCGCCTACATCTGCGTCGTCGACGTCGATCCCGGCACGGGGCAGGTCAAGGTGCGGCGTTTCATCGCTGTGGATGACTGCGGCACCAGGATCAACCCGATGATCATCGAAGGCCAGGTGCACGGCGGCCTGACCGACGGCGTCGGCATGGCCCTGATGGAAATCATCGAGTTTGATGAGTCCGGCAACTGCCTCGGCGGGTCCTTCATGGACTACCTGATTCCCACGGCCATGGAGGTGCCGGACTGGGAAACCGGATTCACCGTCACGCCCTCCCCGCACCATCCGATCGGGGCGAAGGGCATCGGCGAGTCCGCCACAGTCGGCTCACCGCCGGCGATTGTCAACGCCGTTGTGGACGCCCTGGCGCCGTTCGGCGTCACGCATGTGGACATGCCCTGCACGCCGGCCCGCGTCTGGGCCGCCATGCAGGGCCGGGCCAGGCCGCCGGTCTGATGCCCGCCGTCGCGGAATCCCTGGCCGCCAGGGCGGAGGAACTTGCGGGCCGCCGCGAGCCGTTCGTCCACGCCACGGTGGTCCGCGCCCAGCGTCCCACGTCCGCGCACGCCGGGGACACGGCCCTGATCCTGCCCACCGGAGAGATCCACGGCTTTGTGGGCGGCAACTGCGTCGAGGCATCGGTCCGGGAGTACAGCCTGCAGGCTTTGGCCTCCCAGGAGCCGCTCTTGTTGCGGGTGCTGCCGGGGGAACCGTCCCGCACCACGGAGGAAGGCGCCGTAGCGGTCTCCAACCCGTGCCTCAGCGGCGGCGCCATCGAGATCTTCCTTCAGCCGCGGATTCCTGCACCGCGGGTCCTGGTGGTGGGCACGACGCCGGTGGCTCAGGCACTTGCGACGCTAGGCTCCGGCGTCGGGCTCGAAGTCGAACTCACGGACGGCGACTCCGCGGACCCCAGGGATGATGACGCGGCACTGATTGTCGCCTCGCACGGAAAAACCGAGGAGGGCGCCCTGGAGGCGGCCCTGCGCGCGGGCGTCCCCTACGTTGCCCTCGTAGCCAGCGAGACCCGGGGCGCCGCCGTCCTGGAATCGCTCGACGTCGACGACGCCCTGCGGCGGCGGGTGTTCACGCCCGCCGGGCTGCCGCTCGGAGCCCGGACTCCCGGGGAAATCGCGCTGTCAATCCTAGCCCAGCTGGTGGGGGAACGGTCGAAGGCGCGGCATGCCGCCGCGCCCGCGGTGTGGGCGGCGGCGGGCTCCTCGGAATCCGGGTCCCCGGAACCCACGTCCGCGCAACCAGAGTCCGCGGAGTCCGGGCAACCAGCGTC
>JBKPJW010000602.1:0-1506 GCA_046730875.1 Actinomycetota bacterium
GGTCCGAGGACGGCAGCAGCTCCCGCAGTTGGGAGTTCATATGCTTGCCGAGTTGCCCAAAGACGGTCGGCAGGGCCGGCCGGTGCGTGCACAGCGCCACCGGCCGCTGCTTGTCGAACAAAGCTTCCACGACGGCGGCCGTCTTCTGCGGGCTGCGGGAATGCCGGTGCTCGGTGAGGGACTCCTGCAGTTTTACCTTGGCTGCGGCGGCTTTGGCGTAGGGGGCGATGGTGGCCACGCACCTCAGCCACGGGCTGGAGACCACATGCCCGGGCTTCCAGCTCTGCAGGAGCCTGCCGACCGCCTGCGCCTGCCGGATTCCGGTGGCGGCGAGGGGTCGATCGCCTTCGGCTTTGGTCCAGGAGGAGCGCGGCTTGGCTTTGGCATGGCGCACGATCAGCAGCGGCCAAGTCTCCAGCTCTCCCCGCTCGTGGGCGCTCACGAGGTACTGCAGCGGGTCGACGTCGCTCGGGTTGCTCAGGAGCCGGGCGGCCTTCTCGGGCGCGCACCACATGACGCTGTCCACTTCCCTGCCATCGGGCAGCAGCGCAGCACCGTCGACGTCGACCGCCCAGTAGTGGACCACCTTCAGCCCGGCGGCCACGTGGTAGTGGATGGGCGGAAGCGGGATCCCCAGCTGAGCGGTGAGGCCGATCTCCTCTTCCACCTCGCGGACGGCGCATTCCGGGATGGTCTCCCCGGCGTCGATCTTGCCCTTTGGCCAGGACCAGTCGTCATACCGGGGGCGGTGAATCAGCAGGACCTCAAGCTGGCCCTCGTTGATCCGCCACGGCAAGGCACCGGCCGCCGTCACGGCGACGGCTTCGCCGGGATGGTCCGTCTGGTCCTCAACCAGTGAATCGCTGCTCACACTCACGGCCTCTACCGCAGGCTGGTCGAGCGCTGGCGCGAGCGCGAGGCGAGCAGCCACGACTGGACGTCGTGGAGGTCCCGGTCGTCCTCTGTCAGGTGGTGCCGGGTCCATTCGCCCTGCTTGTCCAGATGCCAGCTGGCGGTTTCGGGATCCACGTAGCGTTCGAGCAAGTCCAGGACATAGCGCGTGTCATCGCCGCTGGCGAGCTGCACGAGGGCCTCCACCCGGCGGTCGAGGTTGCGGTGCATCATGTCGGCCGAGCCGATGTACACCACGGGGTCGCCGGCGTTGGCGAAGGCGAAGACGCGCGAGTGCTCCAGGAAGCGGCCCAGCACGGAGCGGACCGTGATGTTCTCGCTCAGGCCGGGAACGCCGGGCCGGAGCGAGCAGATGCCGCGGACAATGACATCCACCCGGACCCCGGCCTGCGAGGCGCGGTACAGGGAATCGATGATGGCCTCATCCACCATCGAATTGACCTTGATCTGGACCCGGGCGGCGATGCCGGCCCGGGCGTTCCTGATCTCGGTCTCGATCCTGTCGATCAGCCCGGACCGGACCGAGCGCGGCGCCACAAGCAGCCGCTTGAACGTGGACTTCGGCGCGTAGCCGGAGAGCTGGTTGAACAGCTT
>JBKPJW010000603.1:0-8902 GCA_046730875.1 Actinomycetota bacterium
GCCTCGGACTCGAGAAGCCTGACCTGCAGTCCGCTGTCGGGGGAGAACGGAACAATGTCCCCGACGGACAGTTGCTGCAGTTCGGGAAGAATCCTGTCCGCGCTCTGGATGTCCAGACCCGCGGCGGTTTCGAGCCAGTAGTAGGAATACAGGCCGCCGCGCCCGGCGCCCAACTGGACCAGCCACGGCCACACCGCTGCCACCGGCGCCGCAATAGTCACCGCACGGGTGCTTTGCATGCGCGGCGCCGGCACAGTCTCGTCGCCCGCGAGCGGCCCGGCTGCCTCCTCCGTGGTGGCCCCCCAGCGCAGGAGCCGCGGCCGGACGGCCAAGACGTATCCGGCGCCGGCTGCTGCCGCAGCAAGCCCCGCGGCCGGGCCGCGCATCCGGCCGGGAGCACGCCCGGCGGCGCGGGCTGCTGGCGGGGGGCCGGCGTTCAGCCTGGCATTCTTCCTGCCGGCGTAGTTCATTCCGGCGTCCGGTGATTCCGAGGGGCGTGCGCGCCCGCGACAATGCGCTGATCACCGTTCATGGCCCCAGCCTTCCCCCTGCTCCAAGGCACGCCTAGGGCCGAAGGTCACGCGGGGGCTGGGCACCGCGCCCTGCTCCCCATAGGGTGGAACGGTTACTGCCGGCGCCGGCCCAGGTGCCGGACCTGCAGAGCCTGCCACCCGAGGAGTTCCTGATGAGAGTTGCTGTTACCGGCGGAAGCGGAAAGCTGGGGCGAAGCGTCGTGCGGCGGCTCAGCGAAGACGGCCACGAGGTGACCAACCTGGACCGGACCGGCGCCCGCGCCCCCGGGTTCACGGCAGTGGACCTGCGCAACTACGGCCAGGTGGTGGACGTGATTCTTGGCCTGGATGACCGCCACACCGGCTTTGACGCCGTGGTGCATCTGGCCGCGATTCCGGCGCCGGGACTTGCCCCCGATGCCGCCACGTTCGAGAACAACATGCTGTCCACGTACAACGTGTTCCAGGCCGCCCGCCGGGCCGGGATCAAGAAGATTGTTTATGCCTCCAGCGAGACGGTGCTGGGTCTGCCGTTCGACGTCGATCCTCCCTACATCCCGGTGGACGAGGAATACCCGGCACGCCCCGAAAGCACCTACTCCCTGGTGAAGCACCTCGAGGAGCAGATGGCCATCCAGCTGACCCGCTGGGACCCGGAACTGAGCATCACGGGCCTGCGGTTCTCCAATGTGATGGACCCCGAGGACTACGAGGACTTCCCCTCGTTCGACCACGACGCGGCCCTGCGCAAGTGGAACCTCTGGGGCTACATCGACGCCCGCGACGGGGCGCAGGCCGTGGCCCGCGCCCTGGAGCACGGCAAGCCCGGCTTCGAGGCCTTCATCATCGCCAATGAGGACACGGTGATGAGCCGTTCCAGCGCCAGCCTGGCCGCCGAGGTATTCCCCAACGTCGCGGTGGTCAAGGACCTGGGCGAACACGAGACCATGCTCTCGATTGACAAGGCCAAACGCCTGCTGGGCTACGCGCCGGAACACAGCTGGCGGACCTACCACTCGAACCGGACCACCCCGACCGAAGACTGAAGCACCCAACTCGGCGTTTTAGTCGTTCGGCCCGCCGGCGGGCGCAGCGCAGCCGGAAGCTGCACAGCGGCCGCTAGCCAGGGGAGGCAGGACCGCCGGTGTGGTTGTTGCCGGACCAGATGTCGCCCATTTCCTCGGTGGACTGCTCCACAATCCGGCTCATGGCGGCGTGCGCCGCGTCCGCCTCGCCGCGCTGAATGGCGCTGGCCACGTCCACGTGCAGCTGCAGGGCCTCGTGGTGCGGCAAGTGCGGCGTAAGGCCGTGCTCGGTGCGGCCGGTCAGCACTTCGGTGACCAGGTTGTGGAGCTGGGAAAACATGGCGTTGCCGGACGCCCTCAGAACCGCGGTGTGGAAGTCGATGTCGAGCCGGAGGAACTCGTCCCGGTCCCCGCGCTGGCCGGCGGCCCATAGCCGGGCCGCCAGGGCGACGAGGTCGCTTCCCGCGTCCCAGGAGGCCCGCTCGGCGGCGAGGCGGGCGGCCTGGGGCTCAATCGCGCCGCGAAGTTCGTTTAGCGCCCGCAGTTGCTCCAGCCGTCTGGACGAGGCGAGGCGCCAGCGGATCACCTGGGGGTCATAGAGGTTCCAGGACTCCTCGGGCTGCACAACGGTCCCCAGCCGGCGGCGCGATGCAAGCATCCCCTTGGAGGAGAGCACCCGCGTGGCCTCACGCACCACTGAGCGGGACACGTTGTGCTGGGCCTCAAGCTCGTCCAGGCGCAGGACCGAGTGCGGGGCCAGGGTCCCTTCGGCGATGGCCAGCCCCAGGTTGTCCACCAGCACGGAATGCAGGTCTGCCGTGGGCTCTGTGGAAGGGGTTTTCATAAATAAATCATACTGGCGGGTGCTAGGGGCTTGTATAAATATGCTTTATTTACCTAAGATCGCTTCCAGAGCAGATGTAAAGATGCATTTGCAGCTGGCTGGACGCACACGCCCAGCCCTGAAAACCAAAGGAAGTCGTAATGAAGCGACGTTCAATTGCGAAATACGCGGCTGTCGCCGCGGTCCTGTCCCTGGGCCTGACCGCCTGCGGCGGGGCCAGCGGAAGCACCGACGCGAAGACGTCCGGCACGGTTCGGGTTACCCTCGCGAACCACGTCTGGACCGAGGGCATCAAGGCGGCCATTCCGGAATTCGAGAAGTCCAGCGGACTCAAGGTCGAACTGACCCAGCTGGGCGAAGACCAGCTCTCGGACCAGTACAACGTCAAGCTCAACGCCGGCAGCGACGAGATCGACGTCATGATGTACCGCCCGCTCCAGGAAGGCAAAGCCTTCGCCAAGAACGGCTATCTTGCGGACCTGACGTCCAAGGTCTCCTCGGACGCAGCGTGGGACTGGAAGGACTACCAGGAAGGCCCGGTCAAGGCCACCACTGCAGACGGCAAGGTTGTCGGCGTCCCGATCATCACCGAGCGCGAAGTCCTCTACTACCGCAAGGACCTGCTGAAGGCCGCCGGCCTCGAGGTTCCCAAGACCATGGACGAGCTCGAAGCCGCGGCCAAGGCCATCAAGGCCGCCTCCCCGGACACGGCCGGCTTCGTGGCCCGCACCGGCAAGTCCGCCGCCGTCACCCAGTTTTCCAGCTTCCTTTACAGCTTCGGCGGCGACTTCACTGACGCCAGCGGCAAATCCGCCGTCAACTCCGACGCCGCCAAGAAGGCCTACGCATTCTACGGCGGCCTGATCAAGAACTACGGCCCCGCAAATGTCAGCACCGACATGAGCTGGCCCGAGGCGATGGCGATCTTCACGCAGGGCAAGGCTGCCTTCTACACGGAGGCCGACTCGCTCTACAAGAACGCCACCGACCCGGCCAAGTCCAAGGTGGCCGACACTGTCGGTTTCGCCGCGCTGCCCGCCGGTCCCGCAGGTTCCAAGCCGTACAACATCCCGTCCTGGGGCCTCGCCGTCAACCAGGCATCAAGCAACCAGGACAACGCCTGGAAGTTCATCCAGTGGGCCACCAGCAAGGAACGCACCCTCGAGGCGCAGAAGTCCGGTGTCCCCGGACCGCGCGCCTCGGTCTGGGCCGACTCGGCCGGAACCTCCACCTACCCGAAGGATCTGGCCGAGGCCATCGCCGCCAGCGCCGAGAACGGTGTGGGCCACGACCGTCCCGAGGTTGTCACTGTGGGCAAGGCCCGCGAAATCGTGGGCGGGCCGATCGTGGCTTCCATCACCGGCTCTGACGCTTCCGCCGCAGCCGACGCCGCACACGACGCCTTCCAGAAGTTCCTGGACAGCGAAAAGAAGTAGCGCGCCCGGCATACCCAAAGCCGGACGCACCACGCGCCCGGGCGGGACGGCAGTCCGCTGCCGTCCGCCCGGGACAGCTCTTCACTTCACCCCCCCCTCCTGAGGTGAATCATGTCTGTATTGACCCCTCCCCGCAGCGCGCCGCCTTCCCGCAGAGCCGCCCGCACCCCCGGCCCGCGTGAGAACTTCTCCGCCTGGGCGAACCGGCACCGCAAATGGCTCTTCGCCGCCCCCGCGATGATCTTCGTCGGCGTCCTGATCATCTTCCCCCTGGCCTGGACCCTGTACTTGAGCCTCACCGATTCCCAGGGCTCTGTCCGGGCTGCCACCGAGTTTGTCGGCCTGGAGAACTACCTCACGGTCCTGTCCGACGTCGAACGCTTCTGGCCCGCCGTCGGCCGCACGCTGAGCTTCACCGGCGTCGCCCTGGTCTGCGAGGTGGTGCTCGGCATGTGCATCGCACTGCTGCTGTGGCGCCCGTTCCGCGGCGAAAAGTGGGTCCGCGTGGCCATCCTGCTTCCGCTCGTTGCCACCCCCGTGGCCGTCGGCATGATGTGGCGGCTGATCTTCGATCCCAACATCGGCTTCGTCAACCAGCTGCTCGGCATGGTCGGCATCCCCGCCCAGCCCTGGCTCTCCGGCCAGGACACGGCGCTCGGCACCACTATCTTCATGGACGTGTGGCAGTGGACCCCCATGGTGGTCCTGATCCTGCTGGCCGGGCTGACCTCCCTTTCGGAGGAGCCCGACGAGGCCGCCCGGATGGACGGCGCCAACGCCTTCCAGCGCTTCTTCTTCATCACTCTGCCGCTCATGATGCCGACCGTGATCGTCGCCATCCTGCTTCGGGGCATCGATGCCCTGAAGACCTTCGACATCCTCTATGCCACCAAGGGCAAGGGCGGCGGTTCCTTCCACGAGGTGGAGACCCTCAACGTCTACGCCTACGGCCTGAGCTTTGACTACAACCAGTACGGGCTGTCCTCCGCGGTGCTGATCCTGTTCTTCATGATCATCATCGGTTCCATGTGGCTGCTGACCATGCGCAAGAAAGCGGTAAGCAAATGACCGTCCACACAGAAAACACAGAAAACACAGAAAACACCAAAAACACCGAACGCCAAACCGCCGCAGGTCAGCCCTCGCCGGCCCCGCGCCGCCCCCGGAAGCCGCTGGGCACCCGCGCCTACAAGGTGTTCCGCGTTGCCGCGCTGGTGGCCGTGGTGCTGTTCCTCGTGGCGCCGCTGTTCTGGATGCTGCTGGCCTCCTTCAAGACCAACGTGGACATCTACGACACCGGCAAGTCGTTCTTCTTCACCCCCACGGGCGAGAACTACGCAAACGTGCTGCAGCGCAACAACTACTTCGTCTTCATTTTCAACAGCTTCTGGGTGGCCTTCGTCTCGACGGCCCTGTCGCTGGTCCTGGGCGTGCCGGCCGCCTACGCCATGAGCCGCTTCACGATGCACCGCTCGGCGCTCGTGGTCCTGATGGCCCGCGTCATCCCCGGCGTCTCGCTGCTGGTGCCCTGGTACTACGTCTTCTCCAACCTGAAGATGGTCGGCGGCTTTGAGGTCCTGATCCTCAGCCACATGTTCGTCTCGCTGCCGCTGATCGTCTACATCATGATGAGCTACTTCGATTCGCTGCCGCTGGAGCTGGAGGAGTCCGCCCAGGTGGACGGCCTCACCCCCATCGGCGCCTTCCGCCGCATCACCCTTCCGCTCTCCGTCTCCGGCATCGCCACCGCCGGCATCCTGTCCTTTATCTTCTCGTGGAACAACTTCATGTTCGCCCTGGTGCTCTCCGGTTCCAAGACCAAGACCCTGCCGGTCGCGATCTTCGACTTCGTCTCCTACGCCAGCATCGACTGGGGCGGACTGATGGCGGCCGCCGCCGTGGTCACCATCCCGATCATGATCATTGCGCTCTTCACGCAGAAGTACATCGTCTCCGGCATGACCGCCGGGGCGACCAAGGGCTAGGCACCACATGACACTTATCAGCAGGATTGAAACCTTCCTCGTCGCGCCGCGCTGGCTCTTCGTCCGGATCGAAACGAACAGCGGCATTGTCGGCTGGGGCGAGGCGAGCTGCGAGGGCCGCAGCGAAACCGTGCGCACCGCCGTCGACCAGCTCTCCGAGCTGCTCATCGGCAACGACGCCCTCCGGATCGAGGACCACTGGCAGGTCATGACGAAGGGCTCCTTCTACCGCGGCGGGCCCATCCTGGCCAGCGCCGTGTCCGGCCTGGACCAGGCCCTCTGGGACATCGCGGGCAAGCACTTCAACACCCCCGTGCACCAGCTTCTCGGCGGCCACGTCCGGGACCGGATCCGGATGTACGGCTGGGTGGGCGGGGATGAGCCCAACGAGGTGGCCGACCAGATCAGCGCGCAGCTGGAGGTCGGGCTCACGGCCGTCAAAATGAATGCCAGCGGCCGGATGAGCCCCATCGCCTCCGTGGCCGAGCTCGACGGCGTCGTCCGCCGCGTGGCTGCCGCCCGCGAGGTCCTCGGGGACCACCGCGACGTCGCCGTCGACTTCCACGGCCGCTTCAGCCTCGCCAACGCCCGCCGCGTGGCGCCACTGCTGGAGCCCTACCGGCCCTTCTTCCTCGAAGAGCCGGTGGTCCCGGAAAACACCCACCTGCTGCGCGAGTTCACCTCATCCACCACGACGCCGGTCTCCACCGGTGAGCGGCTTTACAGCCGGCAGGAATTCCTGCCCGCGCTGCAGGCCGGCATCGCCGTGGCCCAGCCGGACCTCTCGCATGCCGGCGGCATCACCGAGGTCCGCAAGATCGCCTCGCTCGCCGAGATCTACGAAGTCCAGCTCGCGCCGCACTGCCCGCTGGGCCCGCTGGCCCTGGCCGCCTGCCTGCAGGTCGGCTTCGCTACCCCCAACTTCCTGATCCAGGAACAAAGCATCGGCATCCACTACAACCAGGGCGCCGAAGTCCTGGACTACGTGGTGGACAAGTCCCCGCTGAAGTTCGTGGACGGCCACATCGAACGGCTCACCGGCCCGGGGCTGGGCATCGAGATCGACGAGGCCGTGGTCCGAACCGCGGACAAGCGCGGCCATGCCTGGCGCGGGCCCGTCTGGCGGCACCCCGACGGCGCCTTCGCCGAGTGGTGAACGCCGACGTCGTGAGCCCGGACCAGAACGCACCCCATAAGGAGAAGCCCCACATGGCAACCACCCTGACGCCCGAATCGCTGCTCGCCGGGATCCAAGAAAGCCGGCTCGTGGCCATCGTGCGCGGCACGGATGGAACAGCCGCCGCGAAGGCGGCTCTCGCGGCGATGCAGGAGGGATTCCGGTACGTCGAAATCGCCCTGACCACACCGGGCGCCCTCGAAGCCATCAGCGAGGTCCGCGCGGCAGCCCCTGCGGACTGCTTCGTCGGTGCGGGAACAGTGCTGACAGCCCAGGACGTGGACCTGGTCGCGGCGGCGGGCGGCCAGTTCATGGTGACCCCTGCGCTGGCAGAATCGATCGCCGAATCGGCACGCCGGGGGATTCCGGTGCTCGCCGGTGCGTTGACCCCCAGCGAGGCCTACGAGGCCATGAACCGGGGCGCCACGGCGGTCAAGCTCTTCCCGGCCTCCATCGGCGGACCGGGCTACCTCAAGGCGCTGCGTGATCCGTTCCCCGGGATCCCGTTCATCGCCGTCGGCGGCGTCGGACTCGGCGAGGCGGCAGGCTACTGGGAAGCCGGCGCGATCGCCGTCGGGCTCGGCGGCCCGCTGTTCGGCGACGCCGGCTCCGGCGGAGACCTCGCCCCGATGCGGGAACGGGCCCGCAACTTCGTGGCCCTGGCCGCCGATTTCAGCGGCCGGTATGTCGCGGAGGGCCTGCGGTGACCGCCGCCGTCGGGAGTGCTGCTGCCCCGCAGGCCGTGGACCTGCTGACCTTTGGCGAATCCATGGTCTCACTGCGGTCCGCCGGTCCGTTGTCTGCAGGCGGCAGCCTGGGCATGCACGTGGCCGGGGCCGAATCGAATGTCGCCGTCGGGGTCGCCCGGCTCGGGCACAGCGTCACCTGGGTAGGAGTGGTCGGCGCAGACCCGCACGGCGAATACATCGTGCGGCAGCTGCGCGCCGAGGGCATCGGCCTGCGGCACCGCGTTGACGCCGGCCGGAGCACCGGGGTGATGTTCCTCGAACAACGCACCGCTGACGTCACCCGCGCCTTCTACTACCGCGCCGGTTCCGCCGGTTCCACCCTCGGCCGGGAGGACCTGGACCGTGCATTGAGCGCCGGCGCCCGGATCCTGCACCTGACCGGCATTACTGCCGCCCTCAGCCCCGACGCCCGGAAAGCCGTGGAATACGCGGCCGAGCGGGCCGCGGCCGAAGGCATGGAGGTCTCCCTCGATGTCAATTACCGCAGCAAGCTCTGGTCCCGGGAGGAGGCCCGCGCCGTGCTCACACTGCTCGCCCGGCACGCCAGTATCGTGATCGCCTCCGACGACGAACTCGGCCTGGTCGCGGACGTCCGTGCGGACTCCGCCGGCGCGGACTCCGAAACAGCCGTGGCCGCCGAACTGCTGGGCCGCGGAGTCAGGGAAGTCGTGGTCAAGCGCGGCGCCGCCGGGGCCGGCGTCCACACCGCCGAGGGGCGCTGGGAGGCACCCGCAGTGCCCGTGACCAGCATCGATACCGTCGGGGCCGGGGACGCCTTCACCGCCGGCTACCTTTCCGCCCTGCTCGACGGCGCCGACGTCGCCGGCCGCCTGCACCGCGGCGCCCTGGCGGGAGCCTTCGCCGTCAGTACCGCCGGGGACTGGGAGGGCCTGCCCGCCCGGACGGAACTGGCACTGCTCGGGGCCACACCGAGCGGAACCACCCAGCGCTGAGCCCGGCCTGCAGGGCTGCGCCACAACTCCGGCGGCAATCCTGCCCGCCCGACCTTCGCCGGGGCCAAGATCCCCGAGAACCTGAGAACCCCAGATAAGGACCTGTTGTGAAAATCATTGCCGCTGACGTCTTCGTGACCAGCCCCTCCCGGAACTTCGTGACCCTGCGGATCACCACGGAGGACGGTGTGACCGGGATCGGCGACGCGACCCTGAACGGC
>JBKPJW010000604.1:0-3416 GCA_046730875.1 Actinomycetota bacterium
CCGTTGTAGCTGTTGCCGTTCACGGCCGCCCAGGCTTTCTCGATAATCGCCGCCCACGAAACGTTCTTGCCGTCAATCTTTTCGACGCCGTTTTGGAAGGGTTTGCCGTGCCTATACGGAAGATCGCCGTTTACCGTTGCCGTTACCGGATTGGGTACGCCGTCGTACTTGCTGTGAAATGAAACGGTGTAGGTGCCGTTGCCGTTATCGTGCACCATATTCAGGATGGTCTCAGGCGACCGGGCGGCCACTGTCAACAGTGCGGCGAGGAAATAGCAATCGCCGGCGTCACCCTGTTCGATATTCGTCAGGTCGCCTGAAATATCCGGGTTGCCGGCGCTGTCTAGCGCAAACAGCACCTGGTTTGGAACTTTCTGGAAAGTCGCGCCCTTCACCGAAGGATTGCTCACAGGAGGTCCGGCTGCCCCGGGGAGAATCGGCGCAACGGGTGCATGAGAAACGAAGATAAGCGTAATTCCCACAATCACCACCGCGGCCGCTAAAGAGCAGAGGCTGATGGTCCGCAGTCGGGCTGGTCTGGATACTGGGCGTTTCATGGTGTTCGCCTACCCTTCGGAAAACTTAAAGCCTGGCTCACTCCTCAATCCATCAACAGCTTGCCTCCGGCAACCAGTTTCAAGCAAGAGTCGGAGGACGATTCCCAGCCAAGATCCATGGAAGTCACAGCCGGCGAAAGCAGGCTTACGGTTCCACGCCCCCGGTGCTAGCGTGAATATCCCACAACGGCATCCAGGAGGCTGACATGAACGCAGAAGAGGCAGGGCGGGAACGCCCGGATGACGATGCTGCCGCCGAGCAGAAACTGCGTGCTTCAGAAGCCGCCGGCCAAGGTGGCAGTATTCCCCGCTCCGCCGACGGGGTAGGCATCGGCGCCAGCGCGGACGCCAACACCTTCGAGCCGGAAGAGGCCCCTGACGCCACCGACGACGACGCATAGTCAGGTCTCTACGCGCGTCCGGTTCGGCATTTAGGTGGATGAAATCAGGTATTTATATTTCGGTATGCGTAGATCGCTTAAGTAGTTAATTCGTTACGCAAGTGAAGTCCTGTTGCTGGAGTCTCTTCCTGTTGTGAAAGCGGAAATATACAGGAAATATGGGGACAAAATCACCTATTGCGGAAGAAATCAGCATGTTACCTTTCGCGCATGATAACGGCTGGCTTGGCCGCAGCCTTCGCGGTGGTACTCGGAGTAACGAGTAATGCACTTGGCCCCCTGGAAATTCGGAGCCAACTTCTAGTTGCGTCGGCACCGACCGTGCTGGCCAGCGGTACCCTTGTCTGCAATAAGAACTCGGGGGCTCCTGGCAGCTCGAGCGCATCACCCACGTATCGCTATTTCTCCACGAAGCAGGTCGGCACAACGTGGGCGGGCCAACCGGTGGGTCAGGACATTCTGGTCGCCGGAACCCGGATGTACATTGCCTACTACGATGGCAGGCGCAGGCTGGTGGTGAAGTCCCGGGTGGGCAGCGGTGCCTGGGCCACCAAGGTCCTGGATACCAGTGTTGGCTGGGACAGCCACAACTACGTCACCATGGCGCTGGACAAAAAAGGCAATCTGCATGTGTCCGGTAATATGCATGCCTCGAAACTGAACTATTACATCACCTCCTCGCCCGGGAACATCGGATCCCTCGCCAGAGTTAGCACGCTGGCTAATTCAAAGCTGGAATCCGCAGTCACTTACCCTCAATTCCTGACGAGTACATCGGGGGAGCTGTTCTTCAAATTCAGGTACGGCCACAGCGGTGACGGCAGCGAATATATCTACCGCTTTGTGGCGGCCAGCAGGAAATGGCAGCTTGTCACCCCTAACGGCTTACTGAATGGGCAGGGATATAGCAGCGCGTACGCCAAATCTCCGGTCGCGGGACCCGACGGGTATTTCCATATGGTGTGGATGTGGCGAAACACGAATGACGTGGCCACCAATCATTCGCTTTCCTATGCCAAGACCAAGGATTTTATCCACTGGCAGAATATCCGGGGAGCCAACCTGACTCTCCCCATGACAAGACAGAGCCCCACGATTGTCGACCCTGCCACCGTGGGTTCTGGTTTGGTTAACGGCATCGCGGCAGTTGGCTTTGACAGCGCCAAGCGGCCCGTTATCAGCTACACCCGGTACGACGCCGCGCGGGGTAATCAGCTCTACGTCGCACGGGGCGGGACATTAGGGACCTGGCAGCGGGCGCGGATAACCTATTGGAACGGCGTATTTCCTGTCACGGGTACGGGCAGCCTGCGGTTCCCGTTCTCCGTCGGGGCCGTCAAAACAGCGGCAACGGGCACTCTCCAACTCAACTACACCTGCAACGGTCAGTCACGCACGGTGGTGCTGGATGAAAAGTCACTCGGGGCAAGGTCGGACAGGCCGGCGCCGTCACCGTTGGTTGGCTCGCCGGTGCTGCCTGTGCTGAGAAAGGACGCCCAGCTGGTGACCAATCAGGTGTCGACCCGGAGCGGTAAGAGTATCTACATCCTGCAGTGGCGCTCCATGCCCGTGAACGGAGACCAGCCCCGGGCGGTGATCCCGCCGGCCGAGCCTCTGCTCCTCCTGGAGTACAGGGCCCAATAGCGGCGGCTTGACTCAGCTGTGCTGGCGCGCGAACCGCAGAATCGCGAGGATGGCCGGGGCCAGCTCGTCCTCCATCTGCTCGTAGAACTCCGGCCCGCGCCGGTAGGGGTCCACAACGTCGTTGTCGGAGGCCTCCGGAGTCAACGACAGGTGCCGCACTGACGCCGCCCGGCCCGGGAGTTCCCGCCAAAAAGTCGGAATGTCACCGGCGGGGGAGGGCTCGGGGGCGTCCGCGTCGCGCTGCTCAAGAACCTTCAGCATCCGGGCAAACTCGCGGATCGTGAAGGTCCGCTTCAGCAAGGAAGCGTCCATCTGCATCACCTCGCCGCGGTGTTTGGCGGTCATCGCCAGCACCAGATCGGACTCCTTGAGGATCTTCGGCGTCAGCTGGCGGGCCGCAAAGCCGTCCGGGGTCCCGCCATAGGTCGTGATGATGTCGGCGGAGCTCGGCTGGATCGGATCGCCCACCATGGCCCGCGTTCCGGCGCTCCGCACCACAAAGGCACCGGGCTGCACCTGGTCCAGTCCCGCCTGCAGCAGGCGCTCGGCCACGGGCGAGCGGCAGATGTTGCCGGTGCAGACCGTCAGGATCCGAACGGGGTGGGGCGCTTCCAAGGTTTATCCAACTTCCATTAGCGAGACTCTTGCCGGTGGCATGTTTTCGAGTCTAGCCGCGCACGGCGCGAGCGTGACTGCGGAGGAAGATAGGACCGGATTCTGTCGTTCTTGAAAATAAAGCATCTTGATATTGAAGATTCATGTTTTTTTGCGTACAGTCGTCAGCGGATGCCGAAACGCTCGGCAGGAGCTGGCC
>JBKPJW010000605.1:0-4204 GCA_046730875.1 Actinomycetota bacterium
CGGTACGGCGAGCACGAGTGTTGTTAGCCACTTGTGTCCTTCCAATATCTGCGGTGTGTCAGTGTTACTGGCCTCCACGATGGAGAGCATCGGCCAACCGCTGCCTTTTGCTACTGGGCACAGGGCAACCCTCATCAAACCGTGGTTTCAATGGATTGTGCGTCCGTGCCTTGCCAGACAACGAACCAGCCTACCATGAAGGGGCCCATGGCCCGAAGCCAGCACCGAAGTCAGATCCTGGCGTGCATGCCCCGGCTCCCCCTGCGCCCGTACGAGGCCGCACCGAGGAATTCCACGGCCACGAACGGCTCCGTGCCCACCACCCACTCGTCGTGGCCTGGCGGGATCGTGTACGTGTCATTGGCGTGGATCGTCGAGCGCAGCCCTTCGGCCGTTTCGACTTCCATCACACCGGAAACGCAGAAGCCCAGATGGTGGTGCAGGCAGACGTCGGTCTGCTCGTAGGGTTTGGTGTCCTCCGACCACCGCCAGCCGGGGCCAAGGATTAGTCTGGCCACCGTGTAGTCGTTCACAATGCAAAGGTCGAATTCGGCCTTGTCCGGGCACCGCTTCCTGTCGGGCACATCGAAGGATTTGACTGCCATGGCTGTAACGCAATTGATGCTCACGGGACACTACCTGGGGACGGGCGGGGACTCTCGCTTTGGACGGAATTGGGTGGAGCAAAGCCGGCTGCCGTTCCGGGGTGCGGTACCGATAGCCGGCGATCTGAGCCGCGCTGTCCCCTGCGCCGCATGGAACATCAGCAGGTTAGTGCTGACGTAATTCCACGTTAGACCTCTTGGCCCCTATGTCAACGGTGGATTCGAGCCACCAAGATTCCCGGCAGAAGAGCCACTGGTCAGGTGCCGGTCAGCGGCGGGTCAGGTGCCGGTCAGGTGCCGCGGATGATCTTCCGGAGCCGCTCGAGCCGGGTGGCGATGTCGCGTTCGGCCCCGTTGGCGGTGGGCTCATAGTAGTTGCGGCCAACGAGGTCGTCCGGCGGATACTGCTGCGTGGCCACGGCATGTGGTGCGTCGTGGGCGTACTTGTAGCCCTTGCCGTGGCCCAGCTGTTTTGAACCCGGGTAGTGCGCGTCGCGAAGGTGGGCGGGGATTCCGTTTCCCAATCCGGCGCGGACGTCGGCGATTGCCTGGTTGATCCCCATATACGCGGCGTTGGACTTCGGCGCGGTGGCCAGATGCACCACGGCCTCGGCCAGGATGATGCGGCCTTCCGGCATGCCGATCAGCTGGACGGCCTGCGCCGCCGCGACGGCGGTCTGCAGCGCGGTCGGGTCCGCCATGCCAACGTCCTCGGCCGCGGAGATCACAATCCGACGGGCCACGAACCGCGGGTCCTCCCCCGCCTCAAGCATCCGGGCGAGATAGTGCAGCGCGGCGTCGACGTCCGAGCCCCGGATCGACTTGATGAACGCACTGGCGACGTCGTAGTGCTGGTCCCCTGCCCGGTCGTAGCGAACGGAGGCGACATCCAGGGCCCGCTCCGTGTGCCGCAACTGGATCGTGACGGGCTCCGGCCCCCCTGCGCCGGCGGCGCCTGTGCCAGTGTCACGGGTGTCTGTATCGCCGGTGTCTATATCGCCGGTGTCTGTATCACCGGTGTCACTGACAACTGCGTCGACGTCGTCCGCGTCGCCGAAGGCAACGCCTGCGGCCGCCTCCAAGGCGGTCAGGGCCCGGCGGGCGTCGCCGCCCGAGAGCCGGACGAGGTGGGCCAGCGCTTCGGGGCTGAGTTTGGCTTTGCCGTTCAGGCCGCGGACATCGGTGACGGCCCGCTGCAGCAGGCCCTCGACGTCGGCGTCGGTGAGCGGTTTGAGCGTCAGCAGCAGCGAGCGGGACAGCAGCGGGGAAACCACGGAGAACGACGGGTTTTCGGTGGTGGCCGCCACCAGGACCACCCAGCGGTTTTCGACGCCGGGAAGCAGCGCGTCCTGTTGGGCCTTGTTGAAGCGGTGGATTTCGTCGAGGAAGAGGACCGTGGTGGTCTTGAAGAGGTCGCGCGCGGTCAGCGCCTCATCCATCACGCGGCGGACGTCCTTGACCCCGGCGGTGATGGCGGAAAGTTCGACGAATTTCCTGCCCGGACCCTTGGCAATCACGTGGGCGAGGGTGGTTTTGCCGGTGCCGGGCGGGCCCCAGAGAATCACTGAGCTCGGGCCCGCAGGGCCGGTCGCGTCGGAACCGGCGGCCAGCTGGCGCAGCGGGGAACCCTGGCCGAGCAGGTGCTGCTGGCCCACCACGTCGTCCAGCGTGCGGGGCCGCATCCGGACCGCGAGCGGACTCCGCGGTGAGGCCGATCCCGCGCTGGAGCGGGCAGCAGAGCGGGCCCGGCCGGAATCGTCGGTGCCGCCGTCGTCGTCTCCGCTGAAGTCGTCGCTTCCGTCGGCATTGTCCCGCGCTGCGCCAAAGAGATCATCCACATAGATAGGCTACTTCTAGTTCTTGCCCGCACTGTCACCCTTCACCCCCTTCGCGCCGCCCTCACCCGCAATGGAGAACCAGTCATGCCCAGCCCCGAGACCCGTGTGGCCTTCGTCTCCGGCGCCCGGCTGCCGGGCTGGGTGGAACGCTTTGCCGCGAGCCATGGCGCACTCATCGAAGAGGAGCTCGACGCCGGCCTGCAGCTGCGCGGCGCGGACGGCGCCGCGGCCGTGCTGCGGGCGCCGTGGCCAGTGGACGGCCGGCCGGGGCGCGGCGACGACGCCCTCTCGCGACTGGCTTCCCTGGCCGGGCAGCCTCGGAGCATCGGGGCGGTGCTGGTCAGGCGGGGCGGATATTCTGTGGCTGTGGTCAGCGCCGGAACCGTGCTGGCATCCAAGACCGGTACCCGCCACGTCCAGTCGCGGACGGCTGCCGGCGGCTGGTCCCAGCAGCGCTTTGCCCGGCGGCGCGCCAACCAGGCCGATGCCCTCGTGGAAGCGGTCGCCGAGCACGCCGCGAGGATCTTCGCGGAGCACCGGATCGAATACCTGGCGCCGGGCGGCGACCGGACGCTGGCCGACCAGGTGCTCGCCGAGCCCGTGCTGAAGCGCTACGCCGGCCTGACCCGGCTGGCGTTCCTGGACGTCCCGGATCCGCGCGCCGCGGTCCTAAAGAAGGCCGCCACGGAGCTGTGCTCAGTGCGGATTTTGGTGACGGATCCGGTCTTGTAGTGGCGGCATTTGCAAGGGACCTGCCGCCATGGAGCTGTGTTCGGTGCGGATCCTCGTGACGGATCCGGCATCGCAGGGCGGCATCCAGATAGACCCTGCCTCCACAGAGCTGTGCTCAGTGCGAATCCTCGTGACGGATCCGGCAGCGTAGGGGCGGCATTCGCATAGATCCTGCCTCCACGTGTCACAGGCGGTCCAGCATCCCACTCACAAGAATCAGCCATGGCTAGGGCCGGACTGACAGGCCGAGTAGATCAGCCACCCCAACCAGATCACGACCGGCAGTGCAACCCCGGCCAGCAGGCCGGTCCATTAGGAGCCGGTCCATAGAGTCTGGCCGCCTGGCGGGGCAACTCCGAAAATCCGCCCCAGAGGGCCCTGCCACGACTCGGAGGGTAAGCGGGCCGCCAAGTCATTCCGGCTGCCTCGGATAACCGCGCCATTACGGCATGTAGCTGGTTGTGCAGCTAGTTCATCAGACACATTGGACTAAGAGGCCTTCCGGGAAGGGGACGTCGAGGGGCGGCGCCGGCCGGCCCGTACCGTCCGTGTCCGCGGCGCGCATCGGATGCGCGGCGGTGAATTGGTGCCAGTCCGGGAAGGGATCCGCGGGCAGGTCCGCTTCGGGATCCGGGCCGGGGTCCCAGTCCGGGAAAATATCCGGGGGCAGGTCCGGTTTGGTACCCGGGCCGGGGTCCTGGTCCGGGTACCAGATGTAGGCCGGTTCCGGTTGAGATGCTTCATCTGGCCGGCGGCCGCGCTCCGGGGAGGGGTCCGTGGCCGGGAGGTGCTCGGGCCAGTGGGGCGGTTCCCAGTCCGGCTGTTCGCCGGGGTAGTACCGGCCGGCCGGTGAGGTCCAGCCCGGCGGTTCGTTTTTGCCGGCTCCGGCGGGTGTCCAGCCGGAGCCGTGTTTGAGGCGGTGGTGTTTCGGGCAGGGCTGGGCCAGGTTGGTGATGCCGGTGCTGCCCCCGGCCGCCCAGGCCAGGAGATGATCCGCGTCGTTGTCCAGGGAAGGGTTGCCGCAGCCCG
>JBKPJW010000606.1:0-9256 GCA_046730875.1 Actinomycetota bacterium
GACATTTGCTGTCCGTAGAACATCAAGTAAGCCAGGCAACCGAGCAGCGGAAACAGCAGAACGCCGAGGATCCACAGGGCTTTTACCCAACCCGCTCGCAAGCTGTCCGAGAAGATGTCACGGATGACGAGAAACAGCAGGATCAGATATGCCGCAAACATGACAGCCGAGAACATGAGCCAAATGACATCCCAAAATCCCATGACCTTCGCCTTTCCCGAAACCGGTGATGAGGCAATGTTGTTGAGCGGCAATGCAGGGCAGATATGACACGCAATACCAGTTTATTGAAGTGCTGCGCCAGGACGGGGAGCCTGTTAGGGCGGCCCGAATCAGGCCTCAAATTCGCCACCAGCCTACGCACGGGCTCCGCATTGTCAATGAGCCGTCCCGAAAGGGCACCCGCCCGCCGCGGGTTGGACCGTACCTCGCACCGCAGTGCCGGAACGCGGGCGGATTTAGAAGAAGTGCAGTTCGCTGGCCGCGTCCGGACAAGGATGCACGACGGGAGCTTGACCCAGCTCGAGCAGGATGTCATTAATGCTCAGTTGGCCATCCAACTGAGGGTCCGGCTGCACCGGGACAACAGCCTCCGGGACGGCGTCGCTACTCATCCCACGATCATATGTGCGGACAGACCATGACCCCGGGGGCCACGCCGACCGGCGTCGGTTGGTGACCCCGGGCCCGGCCAGCGGGCGGGCGTCAGCCGCCGTCGTAGGCGTTTTGCAGGGCCGCGATGTCCAGTTTGCGCATGGCGAGCATTGCCTGCATGGCGCGTTGGGCGCCGTCGGGGTCGGGTCCACCGAGCAGCTGCCCCAGTACGGACGGTACGACCTGCCACGAAACCCCGTACCGGTCCTTGAGCCAGCCGCACTGGCCTTCCTGGCCGCCGTCGGCCAGCACCGACCAGTAGCGGTCCACTTCTTCCTGCGAGGCGCAGTCGATGACAAAGGACACTGCCTCATTGAAGGTAAATGCCGGTCCCCCGTTCAGTGCCGTGAACGTGCGGCCGCCGATCTGGAACCGGACGGTGATGGCCTGGCCGGCGGGCCCGGGGCCGCCCTCGCCGTAGCGGGTGACGTCGAGGATTTTGCCTTCGTCGAAAATGGAGACGTAGTACTCCGCGGCCTCTTCAGCCTGGGTGTCGAACCACAGGCAGGTGGTGATTTTCTCGCTCACAGCGGTCCCCTTGCATTCGCCCGTGCCCCCGGCTGGCTCCGGCGGCGATCAGTGACGTGTGACAGAGCCTAACCGCAGGGTGAATTTCGACACAACGACCCCGCCCATCCGCGCGGGACTAGGCTGGATGTATGCCTTCTCCGACCTCGAGACTCCCCCAACCTTCGGCCCGGGACGCTGCAAGCCCCGGCCTACGTCCCGCCCGGACAGCCGCCCTGGCCGCAGGCGCGGACGCGGTCCTGATTCTGCTCTTCGCTGCCATTGGGCGCGACGCGCACCAGCGCGGGGAAATTCTCGCCGGCGTCTTTGCGACGGCGTGGCCTTTCCTGGCAGGTGCGGCCCTGGCGTGGCTCGTCCTGCGGCTGTGGCGAAACCCCCTGCCGGTGTGGCCCGCCGGCGTCGGCGTCTGGCTGGGCACCGTCGGCGTGGGCATGATCCTGCGAGCCGTTACCGGGCAGACGGTGGTGCTCCCGTTCATCATCGTGGCCCTGCTGAGCCTGGGGGTCTTCCTCCTGGGTTACCGCCTCGCGGTCGCAGGCGTGCGGCGGCTGCGCTCCCGCCGCCGGCAGGCCTGATGCACTAGGCTGGCAAAGATGGCAGGGCATGCGCCCGGCCCCGCCGACAGGCCCGCAACGGCGCAATCGAACCGGAAAGGCTCACTCGTGGTCACTGCATTCGTCCTGATCAAAACAGACGCTTCCCGCATCCCGGAGACGGCCGAGGAAATCTCCGCTATTTCGGGCATCGCCGAGGTCTATTCCGTGACTGGCGAGTGGGACCTGATCGCCATCGCGCGGGTCGCACAGCACGACGATCTCGCCGAAGTCATTGCCGACAAGCTTTCGAAGGTTCGGGGCGTCGTCCACACCACCACGCAGATCGCCTTCCGCGCGTACTCCCAGCACGACCTCGACGCGGCCTTCGCCCTCGGTTTCGAGCAGTAGGCAGCAGCGCCGGTAGCGGCAGCGGAAGCCAGTACCGGCAATCATCAGTACCAGTCGCTAAACGAAGGGCCCGGCAGAATCTGCCGGGCCCTTCGTTCGTGTCTGTGGTAAATCCGTTCCTGCCGGCCGCCGCTACCCGGGCGCGCCTAGGCGGTCTGCGACAACCCCACCCACCGGTCCAGCACCGCGGCCGCGGCGCCGGTTTCAATGGACTGCTCGGCGCGCGTCAAGGCAGCGGCCATGCGCTCGGCCAGGGGACCTACAGCATCGAGGTCGAACGCCACCAGTCCGGCCGCGGCGTTCAGCAGCGCCGCATCCCGGGCCGGCCCCGGCGCACCGCCCAGGACAGCCCGGACCACGCCGGCATTCTCCGCGGCGTCACCCCCGCGCAGCTCCTCCAGCGTCGCCCGCCGGATACCGAGGTCACGCGGATCAAACATGACTTCGGTAACCTCGCCGTTGCGGATCTCCCACACCTGGGAGGGGCCGGTGGTGGTCAGTTCATCGAGGCCGTCATTCCCGCGGAACACGAGGCCGCGGCTGCCGCGCTTGGCCAGCACGCCGGCTACCAGCGGGGCCATCTGCTCGTTGGCGACGCCCACGGCCGACGCCTGGACATGTGCCGGGTTGATCATGGGGCCCAGGAAGTTGAACGCCGTCGGAACGCCGAGCTCGCGGCGGGCGACGGCGGCATGCCGCATCGAAGGGTGGAACACCTGGGCGAAGCAGAACGTGATTCCCGCCTCCTCGGCGTTGCGCGCCACGCGGGGTCTGGGAAGGTCCAGCCTGACGCCGAGGGCCTCCAGCACATCGGCGGAACCCGAGGAGGACGACGCCGCCCGGTTGCCGTGCTTGACCACCTTGGCGCCCGCGCCGGCGGCGATCAGGGCGGCCATCGTGGAGATGTTGACCGTATTCTGCTGATCCCCGCCCGTGCCGACGATGTCCAGCTTCTCGCCGGCAATGTCTATAGGGTTGGCGTTGGAGATCATTGCCTCCACCAGGCCTGCCAGCTCATCCACGGTCTCGCCCTTGGAGCGCAGTGCCACCAGGAATCCCGCCACCTGGGCCGGCGTCGCTTCCCCCGACATGATGGAGTTCATGGCCCATTCGGTGCTCCCGGCGGTGAGGTCCGCACCGCCGATGAGCGCGTTGATGAGCCGCGGCCAGGTGTTGCCTGCCGCCGGTGCGGATGCCTGAGAAGTCACCTCCCGATGCTATCGAGGTCGGCCCCGCAAAGACCAATGTGAACCCCTCCGGGAACTTTTCCGCGCGAATTCGCGTCTTTGTAGAAAAAGTCCTCCGAAAACGCGGTTTGCGTTGGGCAGGACGGACTTTTATAGACATAATGTCTATGTGACATCTGCGACCCATGCCCCCAGTACCCCGGCGCACCCGACGCTGAACCGCCCCAACATGGTTTCTGTAGGAACCGTTGTGTGGCTGTCCAGTGAGTTGATGTTCTTCGCCGGTCTCTTCGCCATGTACTTCACGCTCCGTTCGACTTCCGGAGCGATGTGGGCAGAAGAGACAGCCAAGCTCAACTTCCCGTTTGCGCTCGTAAACACGATCGTCCTCGTGGCAAGTTCCTTTACTTGCCAGATGGGCGTCTTCGCTGCCGAGCGGCTCCAGCCGCGCCGGACCGGCGGAGTCTTCAGCTTCACCCGCTGGGGGATGAACGGATGGTTCATCCTCACGTTCCTCATGGGTGCCTTCTTCGTGGCCGGCCAGGCGACCGAGTACGCCATGCTCGTTTCCGAGCACGTCTCGCTGTCCTCCAACGCCTACGGCTCGGCTTTCTACATAACAACCGGCTTCCACGGCCTGCACGTTATCGGCGGCCTGGTCGCCTTCCTGCTGATTATGGGCCGATCCTTCGCAGCGAAGAAGTTCGGACACTTTGAAGCAACCTCGGCGATTGTCACCTCGTACTACTGGCACTTCGTGGACGTCGTCTGGATTGGCCTCTTCCTGGTCATCTACGTCCTCAAGTAGCCAGATTTGACTCTTTTTCTACAAGAGGCAGAATTTCAAGAAGCGGCTCCCGGAGCCACCGCAGGATCGAATAAAGGAACCACCACGTGAAGGCACTCTCGCAGAAGCGACGTCACCCACTGGCAGCAATTGCACTGCTGCTGATGGGCCTCTTGGTCACGGGTGGGCTGTACGCCGTTGCCACCACCGTCAACCAGGCCAAGGCCGACACCACTACCTACAGCGCGAGCGACGTAGAGGAAGGCGGAAAGCTCTTCGCCGCCAACTGCGCCACCTGCCACGGCATGGGTGCCAGCGGCTCACAGGCCGGACCGTCGCTTGTGGGCGTCGGCGCTGCCGCTGTTGACTTCCAGGTCGGCACCGGCCGCATGCCCATGCAGATGAACGGCCCGCAGGCCTACAAGAAGCCCGCCCAGTTCAACGAGGAACAGACCAAGCAGCTCGCCGCTTACGTTGCCTCGCTCGGCCCCGGCCCGGCCATCCCCGAGGCGGGTGTGCTCGACGAGAAGGGCGACGCCGCCAACGGTGGAGAGCTCTTCCGCACCAACTGCGCCATGTGCCACAACGCTGCCGCCGCCGGCGGTGCACTCACCCGGGGCAAGTTCGCGCCGGGCCTCGCCGACGTTTCCGGTGAGCACATCTACGAAGCGATGGTCACCGGCCCGCAGAACATGCCCGTCTTCAGTGACGCGAACATCACCCCCGAAGGCAAGCGCGACATCATCACCTTCCTGAAGCAGATTGAAGCCAACGGGTCACCCGGTGGCGCCGATCTCGGGGCACTGGGACCGGTTTCCGAAGGTCTCTTTGTCTGGATTGCCGGCCTGGGCGTCATCATCGCGTTCACCATCTGGCTCACATCACGCACGTCCTAACCGGACCTTGCACCTGTAAGAATTTTCTGCTGACCCGTCAGCAGTTTGAATTGAAACCTAACTCGGCACACGCTGAGACGAGAGAAGGATGAGGCGAATTATGGGCAACCATAGTGACGGCAGTCCGAACCCTTCGGGCACCGTAGCTACGGCTGGTCAGAATGAAGTGGAGAAATTCCAGGATCCTGGAATTCCCCCGCATCGTTTGCGCCTGGCTGACACGGACCCGAGGGCCGCAAAGAAAGCAGAACGGCAGGTAGCCCTTCTGTTCGGCACCTCGGTCGTTGGCACCCTGGTATTCCTGGTGGCGTACTTCGCGATCGATCTGGGGCATGACACCTCGATCGCCACGATCCGCCTCCAGAATGCCCTGCTGGGCATCGGCACCGCGTTCTCGATGCTGGGCATCGGCACCGGCATTGTCCACTGGGCCAAGGCCCTCATGCCGGACCACGAGGTCTCGGAAGAGCGCCACGCGATCCGCACCGAGGACGACCGCCAGGCCGCTGTACGCATCGTCGATGACATTGTGGAAGAAACCGGCATCAAGCGCCGGCCGCTGATCCGCAATACCCTCCTCGGTGCCGTCGCCCTTGCGCCGCTGCCGGCCCTCGCCATCTTTGGCGACCTCGGCCCCCGGCCGGACGACAAGCTGGCCCACACCATGTGGGCACCGGAGGACGGCAAGCTCAAGCGTCTCACCCGCGACCCCGATGGCACTCCCATCAAGGCCGCGGATGTCACCATCGGCTCCGCTTTCCACGTCATCCCGGAAGGGCTGAACGAGCTCCACGAAGGCAAGCTGAACGAAAAGGCCAAGGCCGTCGTTCTGCTGATGCGCCTGAACCCGGAATCCCTCAGCCCCTCCCCGGGGCGCGAGGACTGGAGCTACAACGGGATCGTCGCCTACTCCAAGATCTGCACCCACGTTGGATGCCCTGTTGCCCTGTACGAGCAGCAGACGCACCACCTGCTGTGCCCGTGCCACCAGTCAACCTTCGACCTGACCCAGGAATGCAAGGTTATCTTCGGCCCGGCCAGCCGGCCACTCCCCCAGCTGCCGATTGCCGTCGACGCCGAGGGCTACCTGGTCGCCACGAGCGACTTCCATGAACCTGTTGGACCGAGCTACTGGGAGCGTGATGAGCATGTCCGCAACATCAACGCCTGATGCCCCCGTCTTCGTCGCCAAGACTGGCGGCGGCCGCATCACCGACTTCGTCGACCAGCGCGTCGGCGGCTCCGGGATGCTCCGCGAATTCGGCCGGAAGGTCTTCCCGGACCACTGGTCATTCATGTTCGGCGAAGTGGCTCTGTACTCCTTCGTCATCCTGCTCCTCTCGGGCACGTTCCTGACATTCTTCTTCGATCCCTCCATGGCGGAGACGCACTACGCGGGCTCGTACACGCCGCTGAAGAACGTCGAAATGTCCGTGGCGTACAGCTCCTCGCTGAACATCTCCTTCGATGTCCGCGGCGGCCTGTTCATGCGCCAGGTGCACCACTGGGCAGCCCTGCTGTTCGTTGCCTCCGTGTCCGTGCACATGCTCCGCGTGTTCTTCACCGGCGCGTTCCGCAAGCCCCGCGAGCTGAACTGGGTGGTGGGCAGCGTGCTCCTCATCCTGTCCATGGCTGCCGGCTTCACCGGCTACTCCCTCCCGGATGACCTGCTCTCCGGCAACGGCCTGCGCATCATCGACGGCGTCATCAAGTCCATCCCGGTCATCGGCACGTACACCTCGTTCTTCCTCTTCGGTGGCGAGTTCCCGGGCACCATGATCATCAGCCGCCTGTACATGCTCCACATCCTCCTGGTCCCCGCGCTCATCCTGCTGATGATCGTGATGCACCTCTTCATGGTGGTTGTGCACAAGCACACGCAGTACCCCGGCCCCGGCCGCAATGACGGCAACGTCGTCGGCTACCCCCTGGGACCGGTCTATGCGGCCAAGGCCGGCGGATTCTTCTTCATCGTGTTCGGTGTCGTTGCCCTCATGGCCGCGTTCTTCACCATCAACCCGATCTGGAACTACGGACCGTACGACCCCTCCCCCGTGTCGGCAGGCACCCAGCCTGACTGGTACATCGGGTTCGTCGACGGCGCCCTGCGCCTCATGCCGGGCACCATCGGTGACTGGAAGGTCGAGCAGGTATGGTTCGGCCACGTGTTCACCTTCAACGTGCTGCTTCCGGCACTTGTCCCGGCGGGCATCCTCTTCACGGTCATGTTCGCCTACCCGTGGATTGAGCGCTGGATCACCAAGGACAACCGCGAGCACCACGTCCTGGACCGTCCGCGCAACGCCCCGACCCGTACGGCCATCGGCATGGCCGGCTTCGTCTGGTACTGCGTCATGTGGGCCGCCGCAGGCTCTGACCTCATCGCCACGCACTTCCACGTGTCCCTGAACGATGTGACCTACTGGCTGCGCGCGCTGTTCTTCATCGGCCCGGTCATCGCCTTCGTCGTGACGAAGCGCGTCGCCCTGGCGCTGCAGCGCAAGGACCGCGAGATTGCCCTGCACGGCCGCGAAACCGGCCGCATCGTGCGCCTGCCGCACGGTGAGTTCATCGAGGTGCACGCCCCGCTGGACGAATACAAGCGCTACAAGCTGGTCGGCTTCGAGTCGCCCGCCCCGCTGGCCGCGGTGCCGAATGAACACGGCGTCGTTGACCGGAAGGAAAGGCTCCGCGCAAAGCTGTCCCACTGGTTCTTCGAGGACCGCGTCGCCCCGGCCACGCTGGCTGAGCTGGAGGCCGCCCACGGCCACCATGGCGCGCACGAAGCGATCGAGACTGCAGAGTCGAAGAAGTCGCTGAGCCACTAGGCTTCAACAAGCACAACACAGGAAGGCCCGGTCCCGTTGGGGACCGGGCCTTCCTGCGTCCAGCTCGGTGTCTGTTTCCGCGTCCCTGCGGCGCCACTGGGGCTAAGGCCGGTACCCCGAGGCATAGTTGCGGGTGGGCCGGACGCCGGGCCGCTGCAGCGGCACCCAGAGCTTGTAGCGGTCGGCCCGGTAGTAGGACACGGAGTAGTCCACCATGGCGCGTGCCACGAACGCGTGGCGCTGGATTTTCAGCAGCGGAGTGCCGACCTCGACATTCAGGAGCCTGGCCGTCGACGGCGACGCGGCGGTCGCCTCGATCATGTCCTCGCCCCATTCCATGACCAGCCCGTAGCGTTCGCTGAGCACGTTGTAGAGGGACGTGGGCGGTTCACCGTCGAGGAGGCCGGGGACCCGGTGTGCCGGGATGAAGTTCTCGTCCACGCTCATGGGCTCGTTGTCGGCCAGCAGGAGCCGCCGGAACCGGACCAGGGGCGTGCCCTCCTCCAGCTGCAGTTCACGGGCCAGGAAGGCACTTGCGCTGATCTGCTCGAAGCTGAGGACCTTGGCGGCCGGGACCATGCCGCGGCGCTGCATCTCTTCGCTGTAGGAGGTCAGCTTGACCTGGAGGTCCAGCTTGGGCTTGCGCACAAACGTGCCCAGCCCCACTACCCGCTCAATCACTTCCTCGCCCACGAGGGCATCGATGGCCTGGCGGACGGTCATCCTGGCAAGGCCGAACCGCTCGGCGAGATCACGCTCGGACGGCAGTGCGGAACCTGGCGGGCAGGCAGCCGTGATGTGCGCCCGGAGGATCTCCCGGAGCTGGACGTAGATCGGGATGCCGCTCTTGCGGTCGATCTCGCCGACCATCCGCGACGCGTTGGAGGAGGCCATAGTTCAGCCTCCGGTAGGGGTCCGGCGGGGTAAAACACTCATATCTCAAGGGTAAGCCAGGCACCCGACAGGTCTAGACCAGATGCTGTCGCAAATCGTGCCGGCCCCTCCCCCCGGCTACGCTTGAGTCTGCAGAACCGTCACCAGCACAAGGGAGTCCCGTTGCCAGTTCGTAAGGCAATCGTCATGGCCGCAATCGGCCTCCACGCCCGTCCGGCAGCCGTATTTGTCAGGGCCGTCACCGCCACGGGTCTTCCGGTGACCATCAGCAAGGACGGCAGGCCCGGCGTCGACGCCCGTTCGCTGCTGGAGGTTATGACCGAGGACTTCGCGTGTGGCTGTGAAGTCGAGCTGGCCGTCGCGGCGGACGCCCTCCCGGCCCGCTGCAGCCTCGCTGAGGCCGAAGGCGCCCTGGAGGACCTCCGAATCCTGCTGGAGTCCGCAGACGCCACCTGAGGCCCCGCGGGCCCCGCTCGGCCGTCGGGCTCAAAGGAACACCTGGGCCGACTCGGCCGAGCGCCCCCGGGCGGTGTGCTTC